>JBBSPS010000014.1:0-35488 GCA_038258655.1 Bacteroidia bacterium | reverse complement strand
GGTACAGTTTTTGTTGAAAATTTATTCGCACTAATAATCGGGTACTACTATCACCATTTATTTACTCAAAAGCTTAAAACGACTTTTTGAGGTGCGACTAGTTATTAGTGAATTAGCAATTAATCAATAGCCCAAAGGGACCCCCTTTAGAGCAATTTTACAATTGGCAATAAGCGTTATCAGTGTTCCATCATGCATCGTAAATTCGAATAGATTCGTTATCCGTATTTCTGCTTCTTCTTAAAATACCAAACTCCTATAATTCCTGTAAAAAATAATAATGTTGATATCAATTCCGCTTGTGTAAAAGCGTAATGCCCCACATGATAAAGGGTATTCACCCGGATTTTCTCAATAAAGAATCGCTCTATACCATTAAAAATAAGGTAAACAGAGAATAACACTCCTGGTGTAGTAATGCGTTTTCGTAAGTTCCATAATATTAAAAATAAAATAAAACACATCACTGTCTCATAAAATGCAGTTGGGAAAACATCCGGTACAAGGTGATTACAATATTTGTCGCCAAAACAATTAGCAAGCGGTTCACCAATGCTGTTTACATTATGCGGGTAATCATAGCTCCACATCCAGTCAGGAAGCCAGTGTAACCAGCTGGGTTTAGGCGCGGTGTTGTTAATTCCCCAATCGCCATCGCCTGAAACATGGCAGCCAATACGCCCTACAGCGTATCCGATCATTAATGGAGGCGCTGCTGAATCGATCAGATGAGGAACGGCAATTTTATTTTTTTTGCCATAATAAATACAGGCGATAGAAGCAAGAATAAGTCCTCCATACATTGTTAATCCGCTAAATGAAAGCAGCGCACCTTTCGGATCCGCAATAAAATCATCCCAATTTTCAAGGTTATGGAAGATCTTGGCACCGATCAAACCTGCGAAAGCAGCTATTAAAGTGAGGTTTCCAACTTGTTGATAAGGGTGTATTACTTCCTCAACTAAAATAGGGTTCTCTAATTTTGTTTTTTCTTTTTCACGGTATTTTAAATAAGCCGACAGTGCGGCACCTGCTAATCCACCTATCCAGCTGCCTTGAGTAGAAAGTAAAAAGCCTTGTGTGTTTTCTGTAAATGCGGAAAAATTAAATGCGATGTATAAAAACTTGTATCCAAGTAAAAAACCTATGATTGCCGATGTAACAAGTTCAGCAGCAGTGGCACGTTGGCCTTTTAATATTTTTATAATGGTGGAACTTAATAATCCTTCTTGTTCTTTTCGTTTTAATTCCTTTGTCCAGAAATAAGCGGCTGTTAAAAATGCCATGGCAACAAAAAAACCAAAACTCTGGATCATTTTAAGGAATGGTATATCCAATCCGAACAGGTCTTTTACAGCGTAATATATTGATGGATACATAGTTTACGAATTACAAATTTTTTACGAATGTACGAATCAATCAAAAACGAATCTATACAAAATTTACGAATTGCAAATTTTGTATAAATAACCTACTAATAACGTATAACCCAATGACCAACCAACGTTTACCAAGCCCAAGCATTTCTCTGAAGGATTCTTTTCCAATTGGTAATTGTTTTAAGTTTTCTATCAGCAGTATTGCCCTGTCAATTCTCAATTGTGTACTTTTTACCATTGATACATAATAGATGATATAGCGTTGTTTACCTGGTGGCAATAGTTTAAACCGTTTCACCCCTTCCTTATCTTGTGCGAGCAGTTCGGCCAATTCTTCAGGTATAGGCATTCCATATTTGCTGTCATCTTTTTTTAGTTCGACACTAACTTTGCTTCCAAATTTAATACCCAGTTGTTTCATACGTTTCGCGATTACGCTGATATAGCCATTGCCATCGCCCAAAGCAACAAGTCCGCATTGAAAAGTCAATGAATTATTCACAGTGCACAATAAACGTATCGCAAATTTTCTACCCAATTTTTTTACAATTTTTTGAGGTATTTCCAGGTAATGCATTCCCACTAAATGCTCCAGTTTAGATATTTTGGTATTAAATTGTATAGGTGAATCCTTGGGCATATAAAAGCGGTCTGTTACAATAAACTATAATTTTATTCCGTTAGTAGAATTTGTGCAGTAAAAGCCTAATTTTATGTGTATTTTTACTCAACTAGATAAATCCATATGTCAACAAAGTTATATTTAATTGTAATTATAATTAGTACAGCAGGTACTTTATTTGCACAACAAAAAGTGTCGTCCAAAAATGATAAACACGATCTGATCCAGTTTTCGGGCGTAATAATAGAAAACGATAGTTTGCATCCGGTGCCCTATACCAGTATTATTGTGAAAAATAAAAATCGTGGTACAGTAAGTGATTATTTTGGCTATTTTTCTTTTGTTGCGCAAAAGCTTGATACGATAGAGTTCTCAGCGATCGGGTATAGTGAGGCGGTATTTGTTATCCCTGATTCATTGACTACCAATAAATATTCATTGATACAGGTGCTTCGCACAGATACTGTTTATTTAAAGGAAACAGTGGTTTATCCCTGGCCCACCAAAGAACAATTTAAAGCCGCATTTTTAAAACTTAATTTGCCTGAAGATGATATGGCAAGGGCGGAAAAAAATATGGTACGGGCTGATATGAAAGAACGCATGGTAGGTATGGCAATGGATGCAAGCCTTAATTATAAATACAGCATGCAACAATATCAAAGTAAATTATATTATGCCGGACAGTTACCTCCTAACAATTTATTAAATCCTATCGCCTGGGCTAAATTTATCCAGGCATGGAAAAATGGGGACTTTAAAAGTGATAAAAAGAAGAAGAAAAATTAAAAAATTTTGTTTTAAAAATTATTTACGTGAAAAACGGAACAACAAAATATTTTCAATTTTTATTTTTCTCTTTTTTTTTCCTCTGCTCATTTGTGTTAACGGCACAAACTACTGCCACTGTATTTGGCAAGATAACTAACAGTGAACATGAACCTGTTGAAGATGTCAGTATTTCTATTTTAGGTTCACCGCAAGCACCTGTCTATACAAATAACAAAGGGGAATTTTCCTACACTATTCCTGCCGATAAACAAGTTATTGTAGTTTTTTATAGTCTTAGCTATAAACAGGAACAACATTCTATTCAGCTTAAACCTGGCGAAAAATTAGAGTTGAATAGCTCTATGATATTTAAAAATCAGATAACTACAGTGGAAGTAACAGATGCGAACAGGTTCCAGGAAGTTACCCGTTTGGATCCTATTAACATTACTTATATACCCACTGCCAGTCAGGATTTTAATGCCATATTATTTACACTTCCCGGAGTGTCAAGTCGGAATGAGTTAAGTTCTTCTTATTCGGTACGTGGCGGAAATTTTGATGAAAATTTAGTGTATGTGAACGGCATCGAAATATATCGTCCTTTTCTTGTTCGTTCCGGGCAGCAGGAAGGTTTAAGTTTTATCAACCCAGACATGGTTTCATCGGTACTTTTTTCCGCGGGAGGCTTTGAAGCCAAATATGGAGATAAAATGTCGAGTGTGTTAGATGTACAATATCGCAGGCCGCAAAAATTTGCCGGAACCGTTTCCGGAAGTTTATTGGGTGAAAACCTTCATTTGGAAGGGATTTCAAAAAGCCACAGATTAACATGGCTGGTTGGAGCACGTTATAAAACCAATAAATATTTATTAAATAGTTTAGATACAAAAGGAAATTATAAACCTTCATTTACCGATGTTCAGACATATATTACATACGATCTGCGAACCAATTGGGAACTTGGTTTTTTAGGAAATTATGCTAGTAACTATTATCAAATTGTTCCCCAGAATCGTGAAACGGATTTTGGAACAGTGAACCAGGCCTTACGTTTAAAAATTTATTTTGACGGGCAAGAGGTTGACAAGTTTACTACCACAATGGGTGCGTTATCAGCGATTTACCATGACCATAATGAAAAATTGAATTTAAAATTTATTGGCTCGGCATTTAAAAGCAAAGAAAGCGAGGCATTTGACATACAAGGACAATATTTTGTTGATGAATTAGAAACTGATTTTGGAAAACCTAATTTTGGCAACGTAGTTGCTAATCGTGGCGTAGGTACATACCTGGATCATGCACGGACCAACCTCAATGCGTATATTTTCAGTGGCGAACACAAAGGATCATATACCATTGGTCGCAAACAATTATTATGGGGGGCGAAATACAACAGTGAAATTATCAGTGATAAATTAAGTGAATGGAAATATGTGGACAGCGCCGGATTTTCTTTACCTATAACTGATCCGCAACAAGTTGTTTTGCAAAATGTGGTTAAACAAAAAATAAATATCTCCTCTAATCGTGTATCGGGATACTTGCAAGGAGTGTGGACCAAGGAAACTAAGGACACTTCTACTGTATCCGCAACACTTGGTGTTCGTGCAAGTTATTGGGACCTCAATAAACAAGTATTGGTTGGCCCTCGCGGAACATTTGGGTTTAAGCCCAATTGGAAACGAGATTTTCTTTTTAAATTTTCTTCCGGCTATTATTATCAACCACCATTTTACAGGGAGTTGAGGGATGAAACAGGAAATATTAATTACAACTTGAAAGCACAAACGTCCATTCATTTTGTATTATCAAGCGATTACAATTTTAAAGCATGGCGGCGTCCGTTTAAATTTATTGTTGAAGCGTATTATAAATATTTGGATAATTTAATTCCTTATGAAATTGATAATGTCCGTATTCGTTACTCCTCAAAAAATGACGCGCACGGATATGCAAGGGGGATTGATATGAAAGTAAACGGTGAATTTGTAAAAGGCTTGGAATCATGGGCATCACTTTCCATTCTGGGAACACGTGAAGATATTAAAGACGATTATTATTATGAATATTATAATAGTGAGGGGCAAAAAATTATTCCCGGTTATACATTTAACAGCAAAGCGGTTGACAGTGTTAAATTTCAGCCCGGTTATATTGCGCGCCCTACGGATCAACGTGTAAGTTTCGGTATGTTTTTCCAGGATAAAATGCCCGGCCATCCTGATTTTAAAATGCACCTAAATTTATTATACGGAACCGGTGTGCCATTTGGCCCGCCGCATTCGCCCCGCTATAAACAAATATTACGCATGCCTCCGTATCGTAGAGTTGATATAGGTTTTTCTTATCAGGTATTAAAAGAAAACAGAATAGTAAAGCCGAAAAGCCCCGGACGTTATTTGAAATCCGTTTGGATGAGTTTGGAGGTGTTTAACCTGTTGGGAGTTAATAATACTGTTTCTTATATTTGGGTGGAAGATGTTACTGCCCGTCAATATGCTGTTCCAAACTACCTGACCCAACGACAATTGAACCTCAGAATAATAGTTAAATTTTAGTTTTACGATAGAATGCTTTACACCAAAGAAACCATAGAAAAAACAAGTGCGTGGATAGAGGATAGTATCACAGCCAAACAATGGCTTCAACAAAACAATTTTGAAGAATTGGTTCAGCTAAAGGATGCTGCAAGCCGTCATCCAAAAGCATTTGAATATTTGTTAGTTCAAAAACATGTTGGACTTGCCGCTTTTGTAAATGCAATATGGGATGATAAAAAAGCGTTTCAATTGTTGATGAAAAAAAAAGAGTTTATATGGGCAGCCATGGCTAATTATATTAATGGTGATGATAACGCCGCTGTTTTTTTACATAAAAATAATTTCAAACATTATGCGGATTTAGCGCATAAGATACAGGCAAAAATTCGCAGGGAAGGCGATGAAGGCACTAATTTTTTTGGCAGCGGACCCTTCAAAAGGGAGTGATAAGTTATGAGTTATAAGTTGTATTTAAGATTTAAATATCATGGAAACAATAAAAAATATGCCGAACGATGCACGAATATGGGTGTATCAAAGTAACAGACTATTATCTGATACTGATGTAAATGAGATCACAAGATCTGGAAATCGTTTTATTACAGAATGGTCGGCGCACGGGGCGAGTTTAAAAGCAAGCTTTGAGATAGTATATAACCGGTTTATAATAATTGCTGTGGACGAACTCCTAGCCCTGGCAAGCGGTTGCAGCATAGATAAATCTGTAAAATTTATAAAGGAAATAGAGCAAGAATTTGACCTTAATTTATTTGATCGACTGCAAGTAGCGTATCGTAAGGGAAATAAGATTGTTGTTTGTCATTTATCTGAATTTGAAAAGTTAGCTGAGGAAGGGCTTGTAAATGCATCAACCATTGTGTTTAACAATATGGTTGCAACCAAAACCGCGTTTGATAAGGACTGGGAAGTACCATTGAAAGATAGCTGGCAGAAGAAGGTGCTTGCATAATGTCATGATTGTTCTGATATCTTCCTCAATTTCTAATTTTCTATTTTTTTCCATCCTCCACTATCGCCAAATTCATATAGCATTTTTTCCAGTGATAGTAAGCCTTCAGGAGCGTTGCTTCTTTCTTTTATTTTTTTAGTTTTCCCTTTATCAGTATAAGTAATATATTTAATAGGAAAATCTACGATCTCGCCCAAGTACTCATCATTCAATGAATTGAACTTAACTGTTTCAAATGCATTCACCAGTTGTGCAAGTTCATCATCAGTAACTGGTTTTGAAAAATTTCCAATTTTATCGGTGTTTTCTTCTCCTTTAAAAGTGGCAGTTTTTGTTTTGCCGTTTATTGTAAATGTATAAATAGGGCACTTGCCAAAGCATGCAGTGGTTTGGAAAGTAATAATAACTTCACTGTATTTATTTACGGGAGGAGTACTGCTAACCTTTTTAGGATTGCTACAAGGCGCGACTAACAGTAAGAATACAGAATAAAGAATTGTTTTCATGTTGGATAGGTTAAGATTATTGTAGTAAAAGTAATTGTTTATTTACGATTCTTTTTATTATGTTTCGCACGTTTCCGACTTCGCTCGCAATAACACTCCGCATGATGTTTATTTCGAGCGAAGTCAAAAAAGTGCAGGGTTTTTTGCGTTTAATATTTAAAATCACCACACAAAAATATCCTTAGCGATAAGCGGCCGTGAGCGTTCTCTCCAAGTAAAATCTTTTAACTTTAATTCTTTTAGATCAATTTGATCTAATGGATAAAGGGTTGCATCAGGCTTAGTAATAAAATTAATATGATCAATTTGATTGTCTTTAAAATAAATATGCAGGTCACTGCAATCAGCCCGGTTAACAGCTTTTATTTCCTCTATTTTTGTTTTGCTGTTTTTTTCTTTCGCATAATAAATTGTTTGTCCATTGCCTTCTACATTCACTAAAAATAATTTATTTTCTTTAAAAAAGCCTTTCATGTATTTTCCACGTATTTGATTGTACCGCGTTGTATCCTCTTGTGATACAATAAAACCGGTACCTTCCAGTTCCATTGTTTTTAATGATTTATTTCCTATCAGTAATTTTATACTGTCGGCAGTTAATTGATTTTCCTCCGACCAAAGCGTGGGTGTGCCGAACAACCTCATTGTAGAATCAGTTAGTGAATAAACCAAAGAATCACATTTACTCTGAAGGTCGTTTTTGAAAAATTTTACTTTGTGATAAGCGAAAAGAGTTTTGTTGTTAGGTGTTGGGTGAGTGGAATCCGCTTTAATGCTTGGTATTTGTTCTTTACTACCTTGGTACTGATTCTTGGTTCTCGCTACTCCCAAAGCCTTTAATGTATCAGCATGTAAATACAATGTATCGTTTTCATGTATCTGAGTTAGCAACGAATGTCCTGTAATCACCGATAAATCTGTAAATTCATAATGGATCGCGTAATCGCCTTGGATACTAAGGCTTTGTGTAGTATCAATTATTCGGACATTTTTAATTGCTCTGCCAATACCACGTTTGCGGTCATAATAAATACTGTCACCCAGCATTTTTTGTTCTTGCGTAAGGATATATGAATTTTTACTGAAGCGCGATAGGTCCTTAAATGTATCATACCAACCGTCTTCGCAATAGATGGTATTCTCTTTACTTTTAATGGTAGTAGGCCCCAAAAAATAAGTGACCTTGGAAGTAGTATTATAACGCATTGTATCAGAGTTAATAACACATTGCGGATTGGTAAGTACCACATTTTTTTTGAAATTAATATCATTCGTTTTAGCGAAATAATAGCCGGTGTTACTTGTCAATACATTTTCTTTATTTACAATTTTTGCGGGTGTAGTATAATAACCAATGCTGGTAGACATATCGTAATTCAATATATCAGTGGTTAGGTGCATATCACCTTTATTTACGATCACATTTTTGCTTAATATAGCTTTTTTTGTATCGCCGTTGTATTTCAACAGGTCGCCATACAAATGAATACTGTCGGCCTGTTGGATATGAACGTGGCCAAAAGCGTCTAAAGAATTGTCTGTATAAAAATAAGCGCTGTCACAAAACATCAATGTGTTTTCCTGTTTAAATTGCACATCGCCGATCAGGCGTTTTGCTCCATTCCCAAGATGTTTATCAAATTTGAGTGATCCGGCATTTATGATGTCCACTCTTTTTTGAGAGTAGGAGGGGAGAGGTGAGAAAAATAAAAAATAAAAAACAGGAAATAAAAATAATTTCATTTTTGTAAAATTCAACTTTTCATTTCCTGTGGGTGTCATGTGTTGGTATAAATGGTTTGCTTGTAAGGCCCGCCTGAACGAAGATCCTCTGAATAACAAAGTCGAACAGAATTCATTATTCGGGCAGGCAATTACTATACCAATTCTTTTTTTCGTATTAGTGTTTGTGTGCGGTCGGGCCCAACGGATACAATAGTTATCGGAACACCTGTTTCTCGTTCAATGAACGCGATGTAATCATTCAATGCTTCAGGCATTTGTTCAGGGCTGTTCAAGCCTGTCAGATCCTGATTCCATCCTTTAAGATCGGTATAGATTGGAGAAAGTAATTCGGGAGAATAATCATAAGGCAGATAATCAATTTTTTTACCCTGATAATTATATTTTGTACACACTTTGATTGTTTCAAACCCACTTAGTACATCCGCTTTCATCATTATTAACTCGGTAACCCCATTTATCATAACCGCGTATTTTAATGCCGGTAAGTCCAGCCATCCTGTACGCCTTGAACGGCCTGTAGTTGATCCGAATTCATTTCCGATCTTCCGGATCTTTTCCCCAACCTCATCATCTAATTCTGTTGGAAATGGCCCGCTGCCAACACGTGTGCAATAGGCTTTGAAAATACCAATTACATTTCCTATTTTATTAGGAGCAATTCCCAAACCGGTGCAAGCACCTGCACATATCGTGTTTGATGATGTAACAAAAGGGTAGGAGCCAAAATCAATATCCAATAAGGAACCTTGCGCACCTTCCGCTAAAACGGATTTATTATTTTTTAATGCTTCATTAATATAATGCTCACTTTCCACACGTTGCAAACCTTTTAATATTTCGATACCTTCAAACCAAGCCGGTTCTATCTCTGCAAGGTCATATTGATAATTATGAAAATTCAATAATTGTTTGTGTTTTTCAACCAATGTATCATATTTTTTTTTGAAATCTGGGCTGTCGATATCGCCAATGCGTAAACCATTACGGCCCGTTTTATCCATATATGTGGGCCCGATTCCTTTAAGCGTGGAGCCAATTTTTTCTTTTCCTTTGGATGCTTCCGAGGCAGCATCTAATAAACGATGGGTAGGTAAAATTAAATGAGCACGTTTTGACAGGATCAATTTTGATTTTACATCCACTCCTAATTTTTTTAATGCGTCAATTTCTTTTTTGAAAACAACAGGATCGATCACTACACCATTACCAATAATGTTCGCTGCTTTATCATGAAAAATACCGGAGGGTATAGTATGAAGTACATGTTTAATTCCATTAAACTCCAATGTATGCCCTGCATTTGGCCCACCCTGAAAACGGCCGATGATGTCATACTTAGGCGTTAATACATCTACAATTTTCCCTTTTCCTTCATCTCCCCACTGGAGGCCTAATAATACATCTACTTTCATTTATCTACGAATTATAAATCTATACTAATTTCTGATATAAGAGTGCTGGTAATACATGCAGCTCCCAACTAACAAATCAACTAATTATTTAATATTTCAATCCCTTTATCAATATCAGGGCAAACATTGAACACGGTATTTAATTTGGTAATTACTAATAGTTCATTGATTTTTTTATTTACGCAACAGATGGCTACATCACCACCAGCTTTTCGGGCTTTGGTTAAAATATTGATTATCACATTTAAACCGCTGCTGTTCATGTATTTTAAACTCTCCAGATCTAATAAGAATTTAGTAGAGTTTTTGGAAATAGCGGTTTCTATTTCCTCCATCATACCAATAGCCTGGCTTCTGTCAATTAGTTCGCCTTCTAAAGAATATATGGTTGTCTTTTTTTGCGTTTTTGATTTGTAAGTGAATATCATGTTGTTTATTTTTTTTCTTTTATTTTTATATGTTCACAAATTCCATTATTTAGTAGTTTATTACATTTTCCGTAAAAATTTAGAGAGTGATGACTGATAGTAAATTGCAGAATATCACTTGCCATTTTTTCAATTTGTTGAATGCGCGGATCACAAAATTCAAAAACCTTTTCGCAATCCTGACAAATTAAATGATCATGTTGTTTGTACTCATATGATTTTTCAAATTGAGCTAAATTTTTTCCAAATTGATGTTTTGTAACCAAACTGCAATGTAATAATAATTCAATCGTATTATAAAGAGTAGCACGGCTTACGCGATACTTTTTATTCTTCATGTGTAGGTACAACGACTCAATATCAAAATGCCCGCCATTTGAATATATTTCATTTAATATGGCGAAACGCTCCGGTGTCTTCCGGTGACCATGCTGTTGAAGGTACTCAGAAAATAATTCTTTTACGGTTTCTTTGGTATCAACAGCTGACATTTATTAAAATTTATTTAAACCACCCTTTTGTCGGGATAAACTCCGATACATAATTTTTTTATTCACTGGATTTATTTAACCACATAGACACATAATTTTAGATTTTTTAATATAGTTCTCAATAAATCGGGAAACATAGATCTATGTGAAAAAATTTATTTTATTTGTTTTTGTCTTATTTCTATGTGGTTAAATTTTTTATTCCACTAGATTTAGATAAAATCTAAAAATGAAGTATAAAAATACGAAAATTATTGATATTTTTTCTTAAAAATAGTCACAAATTGGAATGGCTCAAAAGCACTATTAATAGCCGTTTTTATGAATAATATAAATTGTTAATTATTACTGTCAACACGTGTAACGGAAAGTACACCATTTACTTTTTTCAGCTTTTTCATTAGCTCCGTTAAGTGGTTTGTGTCATGCACAAACACCATAACGGTTCCCTCAAATGTACCGTCATTGGTATCAAAACTTATTGAGCGCATATTTACGTTCAATTCATTGGAAATAATTGTAGTGACATTATTTACCAAACCAACTTCGTCAATACCGGTAATTTTAATTCCCGATAAAAAAGAAATTAATTCCTGACTCGTCCACTTTGCTTTTACTACCCGATATGCATAGTTTGATAATAATTGTATAGCGTTTGGACAATTGACACGATGTATTTTTATTCCTTCGTTAATGGTGATAAAACCAAATACGTCATCGCCTGGAATTGGCGAACAGCAGGATGATAGTTTGTAATCAATTTTTTGAAGATTTTCGCCGATCACCAACATATCGGATTTCCCCCGGGCGGCGGCAACCATTTCTTCCAGTGATTGTGCCGTTTCTTTTTTCTTTATGTTTCCTGATTTATGGACGATTTTACCATGCTCTTGCCTGAAATCTTTGAGATGTTTGAGATTAATATTTCCCATCGCGACACGATAAAATAATTCCTGGCTGCTCGGTAATTTAAAATGATTTGCCAATTCATTAATGTTTTTAACAGTGAAATCTATTTTTAAATGATTGAATTTTCGTTCCAACTGTTCTCTGCCATCTTCCGAAATTTTTCTTTTCTCCTCTTTTAAAGCAGTTTTGATTTTAGATTTAGCGCGTGCGGTTACTACATAACCTAACCAATCTTCTTTAGGTGTTTGTTTATTGGAGGTAAGTATTTCAATTTGGTCGCCACTTTTTAATTTATAACTCAGCGGAACTAATTTATGGTTTACTTTTGCGCCAATACACTTTTCACCAACCTTGGTATGTATGTCAAAAGCAAAGTCAAGTGCAGTGGCATTTATAGGCAAGGTTTTCATTTCACCTTTTGGAGTAAAGGCGAAAATTTCTTCCGCAAAAAGATTCAGCTTAAAATCGTCTAAGAACTCCAATGCGTTATCTTCAGGGTTTTCAAGGATCTCTCGAATTTTTCTAATCCAGTCATCTAGTTGATTTTCAGTGGCGCTATCCTTGTATTTCCAATGGGCGGCGTAGCCTTTTTCAGCTAACTCATCCATACGCACACTTCGTATTTGAACTTCCACCCATTTACCTTCCGGGCCCATTACAGTGGTGTGTAAACTTTCATAGCCATTCGCTTTTGGTGTAGATATCCAATCGCGTAAGCGGTCGGGACTGGGATGATAAAAATCAGTAACAATTGAATACACCCGCCAGCAATCTGATTTTTCATTTTCAGGAAGTGTATCAATAATGATGCGTATAGCAAACAGGTCATAGATCTCTTCAAATGGTACACCCTTATTTTTTATTTTATTTTGTATTGAATAAATGGATTTTGGCCGCCCAACTATTTTAGCATTAATTCCTTGTTCTTCTAATATTTCCTTAATTGGAATGATAAATTTTGAAATGAATTTTTTTCGTTCTGGTTCCGTTTCTTTTAATCGTTGTTCAACATCATTGAACAATTCCGACTCGGTGTATTTTAAACCAAGGTCCTCTAATTCAGTTTTAATTGCATTTAATCCCAAACGATGTGCTAAAGGAGCATATAAATAAAGTGTTTCGGACGCGATCTTTAATTGTTTATCACGTTTCATGCTTTCCAGTGTACGCATATTATGTAAGCGGTCAGCAAGTTTAATGAGGATTACGCGCACATCATCTGATAGTGTAAGCAACATTTTCCGAAAATTCTCCGCCTGCAGCGATGAACCTTGGTCAAATACACCTGATATTTTGGTAAGGCCATCAATGATTTTAGCTTCCTTTTCCCCAAATAATCCGCGAATATCATCTAACGTTAGATCAGTATCTTCTACCACATCATGCAATAAGGCACAAACAACAGAAGTTGTTCCAAGGCCAATCTCTTCGGCGCAAATATGAGCTACAGCTATTGGATGGTATATATATGGTTCTCCAGATTTTCTGCGCATATTTTTATGCGCTTCCAAAGCGATATCAAATGCTTTACGGATAAGTAATTTATCACCTTTCTCGAGTGTTCTACGGCAGGCCAACAATAATGCACGATAGCGTTTTAGTATTTCTTTTTTCTCAGCTTCAATATCTATCACCGATTGTTCTTGCATAAGCGTATTTATAATTTGTAGTAAAGTTAACAATTTATGCTATTTAATAAAATTGGGTTGAGTGGTCAAAATACATTTTGAAAAACCAATGCGCTATTTATTAATTGTTTAATTTTGATGCACACCCCCTCTATTTTACTGTATTAATAATGAATAAGATTAGAACATCTGTAGCAGAAATGTTTATTGATGATAATGGAATTTTGCATATCGAAATGTTTGCTGGCGCAAAAATTACTCCTGAAAAAGTAACGGAAAATTTTGCCGGAATAAAAAAACTATTAGGTGATAATAAAGCGTTGACATTAATCACTACGAAGGGCGGATTTCAATTTCGCAGCGAAGCAAGACGTTATGCGGCTATGAATTTGGATTCTGTAAATAGGACAGCTACCGCTTTTGTTGTTAAATCTTTTGCCGATAAGCTGGTTGTGAACCTGTATATAAAATTTAATAAACCGGTTGTGCCAACACGTATGTTTTTATCCGAAGAAAATGCGTTAAAATGGTTGCAGACATTTTTTATAATGCCGGGAGATGAATATTTACGGCCGAAAAGAAAAAAATAAAGTTTATTGTTTTTCTTTTGTCTGGTTTAATTCCCATTTCCATGCCGATCCCATCATACTATCAAGATCAAATTTCGGTTTCCATTCAAGGTTTTTTTCAGTAAAACTATTGTCCGAATAAATAGCGCCCACATCACCCGGTCGTTTCGTGCCAATTGTATAATTTAATTTTTGTCCGCTTACTTTTTCAAATGCTTTAATAGCTTCTAATACACTTACACCGTTTCCTGTACCTAAATTAAATATTGAAAAATTTATTTTGTTTTTATTTTCGATCAGATATAAAAGTGCTTTGATATGCGCATCGGCAATATCTGAAACATGTATATAATCTCTAATACAAGTACCATCCCTTGTAGGATAATCGTTCCCAAATACGGTCATTTGTTTTATTTTACCAATGGCGGTATTGGTAATAATTGGAACAAGATTATTAGGTTTGTTAATAGGAGATTCTCCTATTAACCCGGAAAGATGAGCTCCTACGGGATTAAAATAGCGCAATGCGATAGTTTTTATTTTGTTGTTGGTATGAGCATAATCCTTAATAATTTCTTCTCCTACTTGTTTAGTATATGCATAAGGTGATTCCACTTTTCCTAATGGAGTTGTTTCTTTAACAGGTAATTGATCAATGTTTCCATAAACGGAACAGGAAGAAGAAAAAATAAAATTATGAACATTGAATTTTAAACAACATTCTAAAATATTTAGTAATGAGTTAATATTATTATGGTAATATTTGTATGGGTTTGAAACAGATTCAGATACGGATTTGTAGGCGGCGAAATGAATAACCCCAATAATATTTTTTTCTTTTTCAAAAATATTTTTTACTTCGTTTTTATCACATAGGTCTACATTATAGTTAATTACCTTCTTTCCCGTTATTCTTTTAATACGATCAAATGTTTGAGCCGATGAATTTGAAAAATTATCCGCCGAAATAATATTGAAATTAGTTGTTTCTAATAATTCAATAATAGTATGCGATCCAATATATCCGGCCCCTCCCGTTACGAGTATGGTATTTTTTGAATTCATTATAATTTACTATTATGATTTATTAGCAACTTTTTCATAAACCGAATTATATAATTCCACGCCTTTTTCCAAGGAAAAATATTTTTGGGCAGTTTCTAAAATTTTTGTTTTATCGATTGTTAAAAGTACATCAATTTGTTTAATAACACGGTTGTATTCATTTTCTGTAAAATCGGAAATCAGCATACCGGAACCTGAATCAGCTAGTATTTGATCGCTATCCCCAATGCCTGAATTAGTAATGATAGGAATTCCCATTGCCATTATCTCTCCTGTTTTGGTAGGGGAGGATGCTTTTTTAGAATAAACGGGTTGTATGAAATATAATGAAAGTTGGGAAAAGCTCAAATAGAGAGGCACCTCATTTCTACTTGCAGGATGTATAATAAATTTTTCTCTTGAAATACCTTTTGCGTTGGCCAGCTCTAAAATTATATTTTTTTCATCAGGAGTAATAAATAAAAATTTCGCATTCGGTTTTTGGATAGAAAGGCATTTGAAAAAATCCAGCATTTCTTCCAGCATGTACCAAGTTCCAATTGAGCCTAGGTAGCTGATAATGAAATCATCGTCATTAATATTAATTTTATTTCTTAATTCCAGCCGATCAATCTTATTTATATTTTTTTCTGAAAAAAGTTTTAAATCAACACAACATGGAATTACCTCAATGGGGATAGCAAGATCCTGAAATTTGCGCCAGGACATGATTTCGTCTTTTGCATTTTGTGTTAAGCATATTGTATAATCAGCATTTAAAAGAAATTCAATCTCTTTCTTTTTAAAATATGAATAGATGCTTTTATGCAACTTATTTTGAAGGTTCCATATTTTCCCATCAATGCGTTCATCGGCCCAAAAACCGCGCATGTCAAAAATAAATTTTGTTCCAAATTTATTTTTCAATTGCAACCCAATCAATGCCGCCATGTAACTTCTACAGTGAATAGCGTCTGGTTTTTTGTCTTTGCACAATTCATTGGCTTTTTGTTTAATCCTCAGAAGGTTTAATTGTTTTGATAAAACTGAAGGTAATGTGGAATAAGGAATAGGAAACCATGAAATACCATTGGAATCTAATAGCTCACGAATATATTTATTTTGCTTTTCGAACCTGTTTTTTTTTTCACAACTAATAATCGAAATTTCATGCCCTTTTTTAGATAAACCCTTCAGATAAGGAATCACTTGGGATTGTCCCAAAGGGTCCGTCATCCCATCATATGATATGTAAAGCACAGTCATTTAAAATAATTCAATACTACAAGTTTAAGCAATATTAAAAAAACATTGGCTATTTTTGTTCAAATAATCTCGTAAAACCTCACCCTGACAAATGGTACTTACCATATTTGATTTATTACTGACTCCAATTTATTTATTACTTATATACTTTATTTCAAGTTATGTACAGAAAAAAAATGTACGTAAGAATCCATTATATAAATGGTACACCAAGGGGCTATTTGCTAAAATTGGAGGAGCTATAGCCGTATGTTTAATTTATCAATTTTATTACACTGCTGGGGATACAACAAACTATTTTGAAACAGCAAGGGCTATTACAAATATGTTATTTAAAGATACTGATACATTTTTTAGAATAATGGGTGGGGAGCATTCAAAATCTTGTTTTATGCAGTTTGACAAAAATACAGGATACCCTGAATTCAATTGGGATGAAACCAAGGCCTGGTATGTTTCGAGATTAATCGTTCCTTTTTGTTTTTTGTCGTTTAATAATTTTGTTGTAACAGCTATTTTATTAGCATGGGCTTGTTATTCAGGAGTTTGGCGTTTGTTCTTATTGTTTAATGAACAATTTCCTCAATTACAAAAACAAATGGCTATCTCTATTTTATTTATTCCTTCAGTTGTATTTTGGGGATCAGGATTGTTAAAAGATACTATTACACTTTCTGCCGTTGGTTGGTACACATACCATTTTTATTTTTTTTTTATTCGAAAAAAATATAAATTTTCAAGTGGTTTATTTATTTTTATTAGTTCGTTTTTATTGATATCTATTAAACCGTATATATTTTTTGCACTCATTCCCGGGTCCATAATATGGATGGCGAATGAACGTTTAGTAGCTGTTAAAAATAAAATAATTCGTTTTATTGCTGCGCCTTTATTTATCGTATTTGGTATAGCGATAGGTGTTTTTATTTTAGCACAGATGGGAGATGCATTAGGTGGATATGCTCTTGACAAGGTTTTAGATAAAGCTGTAGTATCTAATTTTGATCAAAAACAGGACTATTATGGTGGAAATAGTTTTGATATAGGTGATTTTGACGCTACTGTAACCGGAGTATTAAGTAAAGCTCATTTAGCGATTGCTGCTACTTTGTTTCGACCTTTTCTGTGGGAGGCAAGAAACCCTGTAATGTTTCTTTCATCTTTAGAGAATACCTACATACTATTGCTTACCTTATTATTATTATTAAAATTAAAAGTTTTCAGTTTTTTTTCCTTTATAGGAAAAACCCCTTTGTTATTATTTTCAATGTTATTTGCTTTATTTTTTGCCTTTTCTGTGGGCTTGGCTACATCTAATTTTGGTACCTTGGTTCGACTTAAAATACCTTGCATCCCATTTTTTGTTTCCAGTTTGTTTGTTGTTCGATATTTGTACGAACAAAAGTATAAGAAGAAATTAGGGATTTAAATTAAGGACAATCAATTGTTTTTCCTCAACCATCTATGCAACACTATTAATACCCACAAGCGATTGTATAAATAGCTTTTGCCGTTCGTAAAATCTTTTATAAGTTGATTCACGAATTCAAAATTGATGATATTATATTTTTCAATCACTTCCTTTGAGAGGTTCTCATCTATTAAATATCGCAGTTCATTTTTGAGCCACCTTTCTAGGGGAATAGCAAAGCCCTGTTTAGGTCGATCAAATAATTCTTTAGGAACGTATTGATATAAGATTTCTTTTAAAAGATATTTAGTTGTTCCGTCTTTATATTTTAAATCAGATGATAGATTTAATGCAAACTCAATAATTCGATGATCGAGATATGGAACTCTGGTTTCTAAAGAGTAGTGCATACTTGCTCTGTCTACTTTAGTAAGCAGATCATCCGGTAAATAAAAATGCAGATCAAATACGGCTTGTTTTTCAATAGATTTAAGAGTTCTATTTAAATGTTCAATTTCATATCCGAAATTATTAAAAAGCGAAATGTTTTTATTCTCGTTTTGGTTAATGAAATTTTTTGGCAATAAATTATCCAATTCAACTATGGAAAAAAAATTTTGTTCCTGAGAAAGAATATGGCTGTATTGAAGTTCTTTATTAGGATATTGAAAATAATGTGCGTGTCTATGAAATCGACCATTTGATTTAGAAAGAATACTCTCAATTGGTTTTCTGAATGTTTTTATAAAAGGATTGTTTAATCTTTTTGCCCATTGATAAGCTCCATAACCCAAAAATAATTCATCCCCCCCTTCCCCTGAAAGTGCCACTGTAACATATTGTTTAGCGAGTTTAGAAACTAGCAAGGTGGGAATGGAGGATGAATCGGCAAAAGGTTCGCTGTACGCATCAAAAGTAGTATCAATTAAATCGATAGCATCTTTATACGATACAATAAATTCATGGTGGTTAGTTCCTAAATGATCTGCGATCGCTTTTGCATAAACCGATTCATTGTATTTACTTTCCTCAAAACCAATGGAAAAAGTATTGACTTTTATTCCTGATAAATTTACTGCATTAGCAGCAATTAGGCTGGAATCAATACCACCACTTAAAAATACACCAAAAGGAACATCACTTCTTACTTGGTAGTTGACCGAACTTTTGATTAAATCGGCTAATTCATCAGTAGCTTCTTTTTCACTCGTAATTATTTTGTCAGTAATTTGTTTATTAATTGACCAGTACGTATGTGATTCCAAATTTTTGACTGAAATTTTAAGCCAGGTTCCTGATTCCAGTTTTTTGATGGATTGATAGATCGATTGTGGAGCAGGTATAAATCCTAAATGCAGGAAATGGTAAATAGCATTGTTATTAATTTCTAAAGGGATATAAGAAAGTTTTGCAAGCGCTTTTAATTCAGATGCAAATGCAAAATTTTCTCCATCCCAAAAATAATAAAGTGGTTTTATGCCAATTCTATCACGACAAACAAATAATTCTTTTTTTTGTTTATCATAAATAGCGAGGGCAAACATGCCATTTAATTTTTCTAAAAAATTTGTTCCATATTGTGCGTAGGCTTCTAATATTACTTCCGAATCAGAAGAAGTTTTAAAATTAATATTGAATTTTTGTTTTAATTCAGAAGCTATTTCAAGGTAATTGTAAACTTCGCCATTATACACCATTACATAGCGATCATTTGCCGAGTGCATAGGTTGGTTGGCATTATCAGACAGATCAATGATACTTAATCTCCGATGCCCCAACCCTATACTTTCATCAATAAAATAACCATGCGCATCCGGTCCGCGATGCGCAATTGCATCTGTCATTTTAACCAGATCCTGTTTATTAAATTTATTATTTTTGCTATAAAAGCCAGAAATTCCGCACATATCAATGAGGTTGAGTTATAAATTTAAGAATTATTAATTACTCGATTAACAAATGAATCAATCAACCCTTTATAAACCACCCCTTCAAACTATCACCTTTACCCACAATTGTTAGTGTTGAATTGATCATTTTCTTAGCCAATTGCAAGTACCATTTATTTTCAACCTGATTTCTAATTATTTCATCATCTGAGCTGGCTGAAATAAATTGCTGATCACTGGAACCTTTGCTGGTTCTTAAACGAGTCAGACTAATGCCTGTGGTTTCTACTTTTAATTTGTTAAATCCGGAACGTTTAAAAATATTTTTTAGTGTTTTGGGTGTGTAATAACTCAAATGTTCAGGATAACAAATAATGTTGTAAGTAGCTTTCAAACGATAGCGAAGCAATGAGTTAAAATTAGGAGTAGTAACATACACTAAACCCCCATCTCTCAAAATAGTATTAAAATTAATCAATTCGGTTTGTGGATTATTAATATGTTCAATTACCTCGAAAGAAGTAATTATATCAAACATTTCCGGCTCATAGTTTTTAAAATTAAAAAACCCTTTTTTAATGTGAATTCCTTTTGCTGAGCAGATATTAACTGCTTCGTCCGTAAATTCTGTACCATAAACTTCCCAACCACGTTTTTTTGCTTCCTCTAAAAAATAACCGATACCACATCCTATATCTATTAGTTTATTTGTTTTTCTAAAAGGTTCAAATTGATCCAAAAGTTCATGGTAGCGTTTTATAGTGATGGGTGATAAATAATCATTTCTCCCATATCCTTGGTAGTGATCTTCTAACTCTTGAGCTGAAGGTATTTTTCTTGAAAACACAAAACTACAAGATTGACATTGGCAGAGATGAGCTTTTTTATAGCCCTGCAAGTCTTTCAACTTTGGCGAATGACAAATAAGGCAATTCGTGTGTTGTGACATTGTATTGAACAATTTTAGTTCAGAAATTTGCGAGCTTATCCTTTTTAAATAATCTTCTATAAGTATTGTAAATAAGCCCGAGACGCTTTTCATCATTTGGATAATCCCGATACCACTTTGCCGGCGAATGGATTATTTGTTCAAATTCCTCAAGACTTATACTGAGTTTTTTTGCTATGTATTCTTTTTCGAGTTGAGCTTTAGCTGCATCATAAGGTAATATTTCTAATTCTTTTAGAGCCTGTGCTCGCATTATTTCTCCTGTGCAAATTTGGGTAGCCAATGTAGCCCTACGATAATCAATTCCAAATTTTTTGAACAGATAATAGGAATGAATAAATCCTGTGTACTTAGATTCGTAATGCTTTCCTCCATAATAACGCCAATCCAGTTTTTGTTGTAAAAATTCCATGGCGTTTTTTTTTGCATAAGGGACGTAATTTAATAAATAAATAATTTTTATTCCCTTTGCAAGTTTGTAATACATCTCTTGTTTATAACCAAAAATTGGAAATTTTTTCAATCGTTTTGTCCCAAATGCCTTTTGAATAAAGCTGAAATATTTTATGTCCTTTGCATTGTAGTGCCAACATCTTGGAAGAATACCTTCTGTAGCAAAATTCCCTCCGCTGATAATATATTTTACATTGTATTTAGCTGCTATTTTATGCCAAGAAGCCGGAATAGCCATATCCGTTGGTGTTTCCGCTTCGGGTATAGAGGCTTTGAGAAAAGCTAATTGAATATCCTTGAATTCTTCCCAATCCAACACATAACTTTCGTAATCAATACCTAATTTTTTTGCGACATTCTTAATATTTAATACTGCTTGTTCGGAATTCCATCCATTATCCATGTGTACTGCTAAAATACGTAATCCATTTTGTTTAGCAATGTAGGCGGCATAACAACTGTCGATACCGCCACTTAAGCCAATTACACAATCGTATTCTTTACCCTTTCCGGCTTTTTTCATTTCTATTACCAGACGCTTTAATTGCGTGTCACTTTCTACACCGCGATATATATGTTTAGCGCGTTTATCCAAAAATTCGATACAATTATTACATTCTCCAGCTTTGTTGAACTTGATGTCAGGGTCACTAGTGTCCATGACACATCTGGTACATATTTGATAATTATTTTCTGCCATTACACTTTGCTTCGGTATTTAAATTTAATCTTTTCAATCAATGCTTAGCTAATGTTAACGTTTGAATAATATTTCAATGGATCTAATACACCCACCAACTGCAAAAGGCATATTCGCTTCCTCGCCAGTATTTTAACAAATTTCAAGGAAATTAGCTCTTTTATTCAGTCGCCAAGATATCTAAAAAAACCAGTTCGTCTACTTTTAGATCATTGAATATTTTTACAGCATTTATCGGATCGCCAATGTATCTATGATCTTTAAATACTTTAGATTTAACCAAACCATTATTTTTAAATAATAGAACGGGAATAATTCTTGGTCGAAACATATTTTATAATTAAGAATGACTTTGGACTATATATTTATAAAGTTCCTCAACAAAATTTCCACAACACCATGACTTTTTTCGGGATGATATTGTACCCCAAAGATATTATCCTTTTCAACTGCTGAAACAAATTGATATTCAAATTCTGTTTCATTCAAAATATCACTCTTGTTGTTCGTTTTTAAATAATAAGAAAGGACGAAGTAAAATTCTGATAAGTCTGTATGTTCTTCATCAACAAACTTTCTTTCGAAATCGCAATTTGATTCATCCAGTGTGTGGAATTTTATAATTTAAAGTATCTTTCACTTTAAATTTTACAACCTCTGCATCCAACCATCCTAAACCATTAACATTTCCTTCTTCACTTTTCTTTGCCATTAACTGCATTCCTAAACATATTCCCAGTATTGTTTTTTTTAATTAACACTTCTTCATTCAAAGTAGTTGTTAAATTAAGTTCCTTTAAATGTTCCATAGCCTTCTGGAAATGGCCAATGCCCGTCAATATTATTTTACCTGAATTTTGAATTTCTTTTGGATCAGAGGAAATAATAGAATTTATTTTAAGCCGGGTTAATTTTTTTCTAATAGAATTAAGGTTCCCTATTCCATAATCAACAATGGCGATTTGATTCTGCATAATCCTTTTATTGTGATAAATTTTTGTTATTTTTTTGAGAAGGGATTTGTTTAATTACTTCCGCCAGTTGTTCTACTTGATATTTTCTTGAATAATTTTCTGCGTTTATAGTATTGCATTGAATGTAACCTTTTTCATTAAATTCATCATAAAGCTGTTCTAATACTTTAAGTAAATGCTTGGCATCCTGTATTATGTATCCTGAATTGGTTTCATTAATAAGATCTTCTTGCAGGCGATTACTTGCTTCTGGTATTTCTTTAATTAGGTAATGCTGGGCTTTTAGTTTGTTCGCTTCCTCATCATTAGTGTAGCAATATAAGATGGCTCTTTTTATGCCGATAAAATCATATATTTTTGTTCCCATAATAGAATAATGATTAAACAATAACATGACATTTTTTTTAGCCAGTTCTTGTAAAATTAAGTTGTTTGGCATTTTAGGATAAATATCAACGTGATTTTTTAAATCGGGAAATTCAATCGAAAGCATTTCGCTTAATTCTGATACTATATTGATGCCATAGAAACTTATGTTAATATTTGCATTCTTTTTATCTTTAATAAATTTGGAAATAACTGCAAAAAAGCTCCTTGTCGGATGCCAATTATAAAGTGTACCTATACTAGCAATGCTAAGAACCTCACTTTGTTGTTTTATATCTTTTACACTTTGTACCGCTTCAGGATCATAACCATTTGGTAGAATTAAAAATTCTTTATTTTTGATCAAACTGGAGATCTTGATTTGATTGAAGTAAGATACACTGGTTATTAAGTAAGATGTTTTAACAATCTTTTTTTCAAAATAAGAGAGCCAGATTTTAAATAATGTTTTTTCATGAATAATTAGATCTTGTGACCAGAGATCGCGATAATCAGCTATCCATGGGACATTAAATTTTTTGCTAAGTTTAGAGGCATATTTGAATAATACAAAGGGATCGCCCGTTGCGATAATTGCATCAACCTTATTTTTTTCGAGAAACTCTTCTGCGGAAAAATACAATAATGATTTAGTACCCGTTAGAAAAAGAAACTGGGCAAATTCATAATATCCTGAAATTATTTTTCTTATAAATTTATATTTAGTGTCTCCATATTTCAGCATTAATTTATTTGCAAAATTTGGTTGGTATGGCGTTTTGATAATGGTGCCTTGCGCTGTTTCTTCAATAATGTTTTTATCAGACTCACTTTGTGAAATATAATCTAAGTGATTGCCTAGTTTGTTGCTCCATTGGCGGGTTACTATAATTGGATAAACACCAAACTCATGCAAATATTTATACCAGCTATAGGGTCGTAGACCACCAACGGAAACATAAGGAGGGAAGTCATATGCGAGGATGAGTATTTTTTTCATTGCTTGGTTACGACTTTTATCACAAATTAGAAATAAACTGACATACCATTTTACTTATTATTTTGAAAATTGTCGAAGGTAAATTTACTTGTTATAGATTTTAAATTTAAAGATCCGTTTTAAAATTTGATACAAAGGTTTAAAAAAATCATAAAAATCCAGATTGCTTTTATAGGATCTATGCGATACAGGGTAAATATTAATGTAATTTTCAAATGCTTGTTCTGATAGTTGCAACTTTTTTAAGAAAAAAATTCGATCATCTCTTTCTAATAATGGATTGAGGTAAATAGGAAAGTTCTCTAATATTTCTTTTGCCTGATCTTTTGATAATTGGTTACTACATATCAGCATGGATAAATGAGAAATTCGTTTGTCAATTTTAAATTTTTTGGGTAAAATATAACCCTGATAAAAGCGAGTAAAAATATTTTCACAATGTTTCCATCCATAATCTTTCCAATTAAATTCACTTTGAATAATTTTTTTTGCTTCAGCTTTATTATACTCAATCCAATCTAAAGGAGATAAAAATTTAATTTTTTTAATTTTATCGAACCATAAATACTCGAAAATTCCAATAAATTTCAACTCTTTTATTTTAATAACTCCCCATTTGTTGTGGATACTCATTATGTTTCTTTTATCAAGTTTGTAATGTGCAAAATGAGAAGGCATAATACCTTCTGTAGCAATACACGCACCATTTAGAACATATTTAATATTGTATTCTTGAGCTGCCATATAATTGTAACTCATAAGCAAGTTATCAAACGGACAATCAATATCAACTACATTTGCTAATATAAAAGAGCGTTGCACATCTCTAACCTCGCCCCATGGCAATACTTTAGTGATGAAATCATAGCCACTTTTTTCGATAATTTGTTTAATGTTAAAAACAGATACTTCAGAATTCCAACCACTGTCAACATGTAAAAGTAATGGATTGAGACCCCATTTTTTTGCTAAATAAACTAAAAATGAACTATCTGTTCCACCACTAATTCCTATTAAACAATCGTACTTCCCCTTTTTAGAATCTTTAATTTGTTGAACCATGCTCTCCAAATATTCGGGAGTTTTAATCTTTTTAAAGGAATTGATTTGAAACATATTAACCTCACATACATCGCAAAGCCCTTCTTCATTTAATTGGATAAATGGATTGTTTTCAGAATTAAATAAACATTGTTTACAAACTATCATATCCAATAATCAATTATTCCCATCATAATAGGTTGAGTAATTTGTTGTTAAAAAAAATTGATCTTTAGAAATTAATTTCCAGCAATTTTTAGCTTGTTCCATACTGTGCAACGCATATCCTACTTGTAATTAATTAAAAAGGTAACCCCTTTTTAATTTCTTTAGCTGTAAATTTTCTTGAGTTTAACTTTGCTTTATCTTTCCACTCTATTAATTTTTGAGGATTATGTAGAAGTTCGTCCAATATAAATTTAAGTTCTTCAACATTCTTAAAATTGTATACAGAACCTTCTAAATTTTTAGGGATTTCAAGATGATCGGGCATCAGTCCAGGTAACTCATAACTCATCATGTCGTGAATAGCAGCTGTGGGTTTAGTTTTCCCTATATATTCAGTTGTACCCATGCCATTAAATTCTTTAGTGCTTGTAGATAATACTATATCTGAAGTTTCCATTTCTTTTCTAAATTCATCAGCTGTGGAACTGTTTGAAAAATAGGTAGTTATACCAGGGAAGTATTTGTTGGCTTTATCCAATTCCTTATTTACCCATAACCCATATTCGCCTACAGGTTTTCCTGCAAAGGAAAAAGTAATGTTCGCTTTTTTCTGGGCAAAATAATTGATCACTTCGATTACATCCTCATATCGTCTCCTATCCTTATTTATAAAACCGGTGAGTACAATTTTTAATCTTGTATCTTCCTTTGAATATTTTCGCCCCTTTTTTTCATGAAAAATAGTGAATGGGATATACAAAAAGTTGTACTCGTTATATTTCTTTGGGTCACTTTTTTTAAGATGTGAATAAATAAAATCTTCAACGGCAATGTAGTCACATCTTTTTAAGATATTTCGCATATTTATTCGATCTAAATAAGAGTTAATAGACCAGAATCTTCCATGAAACCAAGTGTTAATATTGTGAGTGGTGATTACTTTTTTACAATCTAATTTCTTTACTATTGCCAACACCGAAGCATAGGAGTCAAAAACAGGACTGATCAACAGCAAATCTATTTTTTCACTCTTGCAAATATCGATGATATTCTGCTCCTGTTTGGCTATATTATCAATCGAGAAAAATTTGCCATTACAAAGTTGTGGGTCATACTTATGCATGTCCTCTTTGATATGTGGTAATGTGAAGAATATTTTTTCGCAACCCTCAAAAATTTCAGACTGGGTCAATGCATATTGAAAATGACCCGTTTCAAGAATTGCTATTTTCATAATATATTGTTTGTTTGCTACTTAACGATAATAACAGTCTTTACCTTGAAAATTATTAAGGCAAAGATATGTCTTTAAAGGTATTCTTAGTGTCTAAATAAAATAATTTTATTAATATTGCTTATAATTAATAAAATAGATATGATTAAAAGTTTAATTACAGGAGGTGCGGGATTTATCGGAACACATGTTACTACTAGTTTGATTGAAATGGGTCATGCTATTGTTATTATAGATGATTTGAGTGGGGGCTTTATTGAAAATGTTCATCCTAAATCCAGATTTGTAAATGGATCAATAAACGATTATGACTTACTTAAAAAACTATTCGAAGAGGAAAAGTTTGATTATGTATATCATATTGCAGCATACGCTGCAGAGGGGCTTAGTCATTTTATTAAGCGCTTTAACTATAGTAATAATGTTCTGGGAAGTATTAATTTGATCAATCTATCCGTAATTCACAAGATAAAATGTTTTGTATTTACTTCGTCAATAGCAGTTTACGGAAAAGGGCAATTACCAATGCACGAAGCGTTGGTTCCAATGCCTGAAGATCCATATGGAATTGCAAAATATTCAGTTGAAATGGACTTAAAAACAACTCATGAAATGTTTGGGCTTAATTATATAATTTTCCGTCCACACAATGTTTATGGTGAGTTTCAGAATATTGGCGACAGATACAGAAATGTTGTTGGTATATTTATGAATCAGCTTATGCAAGGTAAGTCATTAACCATTTTTGGCGATGGCAAACAAACCAGGGCATTTAGTTACATTGGTGATGTTGCTCCTCACATAGCGCACTCTGTTAGCATAAAAAAAGCATACAATGATGTTTTTAATATCGGTGGAGATGTGGATTATTCCGTAAAGCAACTTGCTGATGAAGTAATGAATGCCATGAATATGAAACAGGAATTGAGACACCTGGAAGCAAGAAATGAAGTTGAACATGCTTATTCTGATCATAGTAAAATAAAAAATGTTTTTGGAATTGATGATAAAAATTATACATCTTTAACTGTCGGGCTGTTAAAAATGGCAAATTGGGCTAAGTTGGCCGGTATTAAAAAAAGCGTAAAATTTGATAATATCGAAATAGTAGAAAAATTGCCGAAAGTTTGGTTGGAAGAGTAAACCGAATAATTTATTTAACTCACGTTGGTTCTTCTTTTTATTATTTCGGGAAAGTCGAAAACAATTTCTTAAAATTTGTTTTTGTTTGAATTCAAAAAAGAAGCCTCCTGCTGAAAAAGGGTATCGTTTTTCAATAATTGAAATAATTTCATTTTTTTAGTTTGATCAAGGGAGAGTTGAATTCCCCAAAATGATTTTCTTTTATTTGGCCACCCTATCTTACGCAATTGGTATATAACTCTATAAGAAAAAGCAGAATTGTTAAATGTTTTAAAAAGATTGATATATAGAATCAATTGAATTCTTAATTTCGGTGATAATTCTTTTTCCTTTACCCAATTTTTATAATCTAGCAAAAGTTTTTTATCGAACCCTTCTACAAATGTGAAAAGCAGGTTTTTAATATTGTTCTCAAATTCATTTTTTAAGGGTTTGTTATCTTCGAGCAGTGCAGCCATTTTCAGGTACGTATGATATAGATTATCATACTTTTTTATATCCTGTCTATTAGTGATCCGGTTAGTATCCTCATGTCTTCGAATAAATACATCCGGTAAATCATTTCCCCATACATAAGGAATACCAGTTAATAAAAAACGAATATGGATCTCTCCATCTTGCCAAAATTTAGCATTTTCGTCCCATCCATTTAATGATTGAAATGTTTTTTTTTTCCATACCACACAAGAAGTCTGCCATACGGATTCGAAACTGAGAAATCCTTTTAAAGGATCCTCCATTTTATGTAAAGTGCGTAAACGGTTTTTCTGTGGGTGCATATTATCAAATTCCAAACCTTCAAAAATATACAGACCCGCATCGGTATTATTAGAGATAAATTTCAATCTTTCTTCCAAAGCCCATGGAGCAAGTAAATCATCTGAATCTAAAAAGAGAATAAACTTAGCGTGTGATTCTTGTGCACCAATATTACGGCAAGTTGAGCCACCTTTAGGCATTCTTTCCCTTCTTAATAATCGAATTTTATCAAAAAATAATTCTGATAAAAATGGCGCAATATCCTCCTCAGAGCCATCGTCTACTAAAATCAATTCCCAGTTATCGTAAGTTTGATTCAAAATTGATTGAATCGTCTTTTTAAGCAATTCGATACGATTAAAAAATGGTACAACTATGGAGATTTCAGGCTTCATTTAAATTTGGGTTGAAAAGTTTTTTTAGAAAAAAAATAGTGCCCCATTTCAAGTCCCCAAAATTTTTAGGAAAATAAGAAAATGAATTTAAGCTAAAAAGAAAATAGTGTTTAAGGAGTTGAAGAACAGGTGTTTTTGTTACGCCGTAAGTATAAATACAAAGATGTAAAAAAGACTTAAATTTTTTAGAAGGAAAAGTTGCGTCGATACTTTTCAGCCAGGGAATCATGATCAGGTCGGTTTCCAGTTCTTTATAATCTATGCGTGAAGCAAGTCCTGATCCTGTTATTCTATACACACACATGGATTCTTTTGAATAATGAATTTTTCCAAAAAGAGCAATCATAGGATATATTGCACGTTCATTAGATGAAATGCCTTTAGGAATACCTCCAACTTTATCCCAAATCTCTTTCCGATAAGTTAAAGCAGAAGTATGAAATTTACGATGTGTAATTGTATCATTTAGCAGATAATCTGTATCTATATTTTTTCCAAAAGGAATTGGTTTAGAACCATCTTCAAAAATTTTCATTGCTTGATGAGCGCTGCCGGAATAGTTGGGGTTAGATTCTAAAAATTCTACCTGCCGCTGTAATTTAAGAGGATGGGTCCAATAATCATCTCCATCTAAGAGTGCAATATATTTACCTATACATGCATTGTGTGTAGCAACACAATTGGGTGTCAATCCCTGGTTTTTTTCGGGCAATAATACTCGTATCAATCCAGGATACTTTTGTTGATATTCCAAAGCAATGGCACGAGTGTTATCTATACTGCAATCTTCGCCGATAACTAGCTCAACTTTAAAATTTGTTTGTTGATCCAATACGCTTTCAATAGCAGAAGGCAAATATTTTTCTAAATTATACGCGATCATCACAACACTTACAATAGGCTGTAAATCCTTGTCATATAAAGTTGTTCTAAGCTCTCTTAAGGATTTTTTTTCCATCGCCCATTGATTTTGAGTACAAGAAAGGGATTTTAATATAATTCCAATAATTTGAAAAATATTTTTTTTGATCTTGCCAGAAATCCTTTCGATAATTTTTATCCATTTTCCATAGTAAAAGTAAATTCGTTATAAATGTACCTGCACTTAATATGTGATAAATAAAATATCCCATAACTCCCCGAACTTTGAGATATAAAAGAGCATTTGACAAATAATTTTGTTTATGAGACCAATCGCTTCCTTCCGAACTTCCACCATGCTTGTGTGTGGCTGAGACGGTCTCCAAATAATGAATTTTATGGCCTTTTTGTTCAATTCTCCTGCACAGGTCTAATTCCTCAGCATACATAAAAAAGTCAGGGTCAAAACCACCAACTTCGTTAAATATATTTTTTGGTATAAGCATAAAGGAACCCATGACTGCCTTTATTTTTAAGGCCTTTGGTTTAAAAATAAAATCAACAAGTAAATTATTTCGTAAAACACCCATGTAATCCCCAACGTAGTGATACACGGATTTTTGTAAACTTCCATCTTCATTTAATAATTTACAACCAAGTACGCCAATTTTTGGATTATTTTCCATGTAGTTGAGACATACTTTTACTGTGTCTTCCTCCAACAATATATCCGAATTTAAAAACAAAATATATTTTCCGTTGGCATGTGAAACTCCTAAGTTGTTACCTCTGCCAAAGCCGGCATTGACCGGATTGTTGATCCAGATCACATCTTGAAATTTTTTGGTGATCTGCAATTCAGAACCATCTTCGGAGCAGTTATCTACTAGAATGATTTCCACTTCTTCAGGAATATCGGCCTTATATATACTGTTAATACACTGATAGGTAAGATCAGGTGTTTTATAATTTACAATGATGATAGATAATAAAGGCAATTTTGAGTTTTTTTGTGGGTAACCGTTTATACCTTCATCGACTAGTGACTATTTTTATTTGATTTTTTTTAAATACCCATTTACATTGAAAGTGGCATTTTTGCCGAACATATTACACCATTTTCGGTCCACAATGAACTCCGAATGTTTTGGTAAAAATTCACGCAATGCTTTTAAAGGGCCGCCATCAAACCGTTTTGCCATTCCTAGTTCATTCACAATTCCATCTTCAATAATTAAATAAGATCCAACACTTACAATGGGTGCAAACTTTTCAATAGCTCCAAGTGTAGATGAATATGTGTGTGCTGCATCTTCTATAACAAGAATAGTTTTAAAATTTTTAGTGAGATTCAAATCATAATTCTCCCACCCATGGGTATAAAGTTTGATTCTCGGATTTGATTTAACATTTTCTAACGCATTACTATTAATATCAATAGAATGTATTTCTCCTTCAATTCCATTTAGCATCATTAGATCTGCCATATATAAAGCACTTCCGCCTTGATTAGTGCCAATTTCAATTATTAAATCAGGACGAACTTCACTTACAATCATTTGGTACATTACATAATCGAAAGGGCATTTAATCGTTTTAATTCCCTTATAAGTTACTTTCTGATGACCTGCATAAAAAGTACTACAATCAAAACCTACTTGCTCCGAAGCCGGAGTAAAGCTTATAATGTACTTTATTTTTCTTACTATCCTTTCTATGATCATAATTATTGACTAGTTAGTTAATTTTTTTAATTTCAGATTTTAAATCCGGTCGAACGGTACCGGGAATCGCCCCTCCGTATTCATGTTTTCGAATCGACTTATTTTCAATGATTTTGATACTTATAATTTCCTTTTCATATAAATGAATATGCACATTTTTTTGTGTTGTAAATGCAACACCAATTCTGTAATCTTGATTGTTAAGTAAATGAGGAGGTACCCATGTAATAGCACGATAAATTCCTTTACTAAGAATTTCTGTGTCCAAAATAGCAACAAAACAATAGGTATTGGTATTTGTAAAAAAATGATAATTCGGTGCAGGTTTTACATCGTCTTCTAAAACTTCATATTCTACACATATTCCAAATTTTTGATCAATATTAGCCTGGTAAATTTGATTTTGTTCTGAATCTACTATAAAGACTTTGTTTAGCTTTATAATATTATCTCCGGGTCTTTTATCATGTTCCCATATTTTGAAGGAATCTTGATAATGATCTGTATAAGTACGGACGATATTTTGTATTTCTCCAATTTCTTTGATTGTTCCTTTGTCCAAAAGAATACCCTTGCTACAAAGAGTAGTGATTGTTTCAATATCATGACTGACAAACAACACAGTTCTACCATGATTAGCGATATCCTGCATTTTCCCCAAACACTTCTTTTGAAATTCGCCATCTCCAACAGCCAGTACTTCATCAATGACGAGAATTTCGGGTTCGAGATTTGCCGCCACAGCAAAAGCCAAACGTACATACATTCCGGAAGAATAATGCTTAACGGGAGTGTCGATGAATTTTTCTACTCCGGAGAAAGCAACGATCTCATCAAATTTGGTTTTTACTTCCTTGCGTGTCATACCGAGTATAGTACCATTCAAGTATATGTTTTCGCGACCCGTGAGTTCCGGATGAAAACCAGTGCCTACTTCTAATAGTGAAGCCACTCGGCCGTAAATCTCAATTCGACCTTTTGTAGGTTTGGTAATTTGAGAAAGTATTTTAAGCAAGGTGCTTTTACCGGCACCATTTTTTCCAATGATACCAACTACATCTCCTTTTTGAATCTCAAAGGAAACATCTTTGAGCGCCCAAAAATTTTCGGAATTGGAATTTTTCAAGGAAAATAAATTTCCTAACGAACTGCGCAAGCTTCCGTCTTTTTGTTTTCCAATAGTATATTTTTTGGAAAGTCCTTCGACCCGAATAGCAAGCTCTTTATTCATGGAATATTTCTACCTTTTCAACGTTATACATAATCAGCCATATCGTCCTCTACTTTATGAAAATAGAACAAACCGGAAATAAATAAAATTAAAACCATTACAAGAGAAACCCAAAACAAATTTCCGGGAGCTTCACCTCCGAAAAGTGACCAGCGAAAACCCTGCACTACACCTGCCATGGGATTTAGATAATACAAAGCTGCAGCCCATTTGGGCAATTGCCGGGTAGCAAATTCAGCAGGATATGCAATGGGAGTTATATATAATCCTATTTGAACAATGAAAGGAACAACATGTTGAAAATCACGATAACGTACTGTCAATGCACTCAGCCAAATTCCTGCTCCCAAAGCGGCAATCATGCCCACTAAAATAAAAAATGGCGCCAACCAAACATGGGAAGAAGGTACAATGCCATAATAAATCATTAGGATAATTAAAATGAGCAAGGTGATTCCTAAATCAATTAATCCTACAACTGCTTTAGACAAAGGAATTATTAAACGTGGAAAATAAATTTTTTTTATCATTTCTTGGCTGGCGATAATAGAATTTCCTGAATTGGCCATTACGTATGAAAAATATGTCCAAATACTCATTCCTGCTATAGTAAATAATAGATGTGGCACAAGAGTTTTTACCCCAACAAATCTACCAAAAACAAGGGATAAAATAAGAAGTGTGATTACAGGTTGTAAAAATGCCCACAATAATCCGATGGATGTCTGTGCATAGCGTACACGAAAATCCCGCCAAGAAAGTGTGAGGAATAAATCGCGGTATCGATACAGTTCTTTAAAATTCGGTATTATTCGCGAACTTTCTGCATCGATAATTTTCGTTTGCATAAGAGCAGAATTTTTTTGTATATAAATTTAAACAAATATACTAAAAATCGCTGTTTGGGATTGATATTTTGATTTATATAGATGTAAACAAAGTTCTATCGCTTTATTTTTATATTACTAACTATCTCCATATCTTTGTTTGAAATCCTTCATTATATTATATATTGTAACAAAGCTTTATTCGATACAACTCTGTTCTGGTATTTTAATTGAAAACTAACCAACTACATAAAAGAAAACATGAGTCAACTTTATTTTGATTTAATTGATAAAGAAAGAAATATTTATGAGTTAGCGGATCTGTATCCGCAGAATAGAAGAGAGGTAAGCACATATGCAGATATATTGCAAGACCCTAAAACAGGGAATGCTTTAAAAATTGAACAAAATAAATTAGTTGGAAACCGAACATATTTAATTGAAGATAATGTTCCGAATTTTACAGATAATGATACAAACTCACAAGAATGGAAAAGGCTTAATAAACAATTTCTTAACTATCATAAATCATTATCAGTATATACATTATTAGAAAGCACACCTATTGTTAATTATCTTTCTTTAAAAACAGAAATTGGATTAATGAAAGATGCGAAAGTCTTAGATATTGGAGGAGGTACGGGACATACACATTGTAGTTTTTTTCAATTTCCTGAAACAATAGAATATTATTTATTGGATCCCAATTTAAGATTATTGCATGATCAATTTATCAGGATATATCCTAAATTGTCATATCTTAAAATGGCACATATATTAGCGAATGCTGAATTTTTACCGATTAAAGATAATTCATTTGATATAGTTCTTAATATTTCTGCAATTGATCATTTTAATGATTACAAAAAATTTATTTCTGAAGCGTATCGCGTTTTAAAGCCTGGCGGCACTTTCTTAGTTTATAGTCATTTAGAAGTGCCTGTTGCACAGGAAGATGCTACAAAACTTCGTTCCAAATTATTTTCATTTAGTTTTTGGGAAAGAGTTTCTCGCTATTTATATTATAGAAAATATGCTGTAGGTAGCGATGACCATACATTACATTTAGAAAACGAAAAACCGATTGAAGAAGCGCTTTTAAATGTTGGATTTTCTATAAAAAAACAAGAAGTTTTTAAACGTCATTTTTATTTTGTTGCAAAAAAATAGTTTAATGAAACAATTTTTATTGTTTTTTATATTTTTATTCTGTGTATGTTTTGCACCTGCACAAACGTTTTTACCATCGAGTATCTCTGGTTTAAGTTTATGGCTATCATCAGATTCTCTAACGACCATAAATGGAAAAGTATCCACTTGGTATGATAAGAGTGGGAATAATAATTCAGCGACACAAACAGATAGTTTAAAACGTCCGCTACTATTATCCAATAATAGTAAAATTAATAATCAACCGGTAGTAAAATTTGACGGAGTAGATGATTACCTTCAATTTACCGATATCAATAATATAAAAACATCCTTTTTTGTATTTGATCATAATGCGGTTTATAGGCCAAATGACAATTTATTTGGACATACAACAAATGCTACCGGATCGTTGTTAAGTGGAGGTTTATATAAGTTAATTTATTATAGCGCTAACTGGTTGAATAAGATTTATGTTAACGGTATATTTACCGACCCTTACAGCCTAGCACAGGATTCGGTATACAGAATAGTTGAAATGGAGCCCTCACCGGATGGAGTAGCCAATACAATTTCACATAACGGATATCAGGGATATAATCCATGGAATGGAAATATTGCGGAGATATTATTTTATAATAAAGTATTAACTACAGCAGAACGGATCCAAGTAGAAAACTATCTCAACAACAAATATGCACCACGTGTTAATCTGGGCTCGGATATTAATATTGCTTATGGATATTGCAGTAAAGGACTAGATGCAGGCTCAAGATTTAAATCTTTTTATTGGTCAACCGGAGACACCACCCAAACAATAGGAGTAAATAAAACAGGAAGTTATTGGGTAGAAGCAACCAATATATTTGGAATAAAATCAAGAGATACAGTTCAAGTAACTTATCCATCGATTCCCAAACCGAGCGG
>JBBSPS010000013.1:0-35764 GCA_038258655.1 Bacteroidia bacterium | reverse complement strand
TTTTTATTGAAATTACTAACTTGATTGAGTATATTGAAAATCAGCTTAAATGTAATATGTTAGTGCATTCCGAAGGTTATCATAAATACAATCTAACAAAAAGTGTATAGTAGTTTAATGTTAATTGAAAATAAAAATTACATAGCCTTTTACGAGCCAAAATAGTAAGTGTTACATATTTTGCAAGATATTTATTCTTTAGTTTTTAACAGGCTTTGTTCCACTATTTTGCACAGCACATCCGCCTTTTGGCTACCAATGCGGTATTTAAGCCCTTCTTTATCGGTAAGCTCAACAGCATCATTGCCTTGTGTAAAAAAACGGATGGTATTTTTAAAGTGAAGATTGTATACCGGGCGATTAAATAAATAGCTGCTATAATTTACTTTTTTTACTTCTACAATATTTCCCAAATCAATTTTTACTTTTCGTGAGGTCCATAACCCGTCAAGAATAAGATTGTTGTTGATCACTTTGGTATGTATGTGTAATACAAATATGAGGATCAACGAAAGCGACATAATGATCAAACCCATCAAAAAAAATAATTGCCCAGAATCTTCACCAACAGGTGAAGATGGTATTTCAATTACAGATACATCTAAAGGTTTAGGGTTTTCACTCCAATAATAAAGCAGAAAGCAAAATAATGCCAATACCATTCGCCACACAATCGACCATTTATTATAACCGATGTATTGTTTTTCTTCAAAAAGCAGTTCGTCTTGCATAATATTTCAAAGTTAATGCACTAAAACAATTCTACAAAATAAATTTTCTTGGTTTTAAGGGTAATTTTAAAACGATCATCAATTCTCAAACCAATTACCCACACTATTTTGCCCGCTGATGTTAATAACCAGGTATTTTCCTTTTGGCTGATAGATAATTTTTTATCAATAAAAAAATCACTTAATTTTTTTTTGCCTTTCATTCCCAAGGGATAAAATGCGTCGCCTTTTTCCCATTTACGAATTTCAAGTGGAAATTTAAGTTTCTCAAAATCGATATTTGCTGAAGAGTTTGTAGTTTGTAGTTTGTAGTTTGTAGTTACTAGTGTTTTAAATTTTAATTTGCGCCCATCAATTATCAATTCTTTTTGATCTTTTTTGATTTGAATTTTTGACTTTTGACTTTTGACTTTTGACTTTTGACTCTCAACTATTAAACCATCTCTGTCTTTAACCAACCGATGCGTAGTTGAATAAAATTGTTTGCCAGATTCTCCATCCAATGAATCAATGATCGTTTCAACTGCACTCGCATTAAAATTATATGGCTTTAGAAATTCATATAAATAAGTAGTTGCCGGTTTTAATTTTTTTAATTGATCAATAGAAATAATAGTACTGTTTTTTTCTTCTTTTACAATTTTTGCACGCATATTTCTGATCTCATTTTTATAGATTAATTCAACATCGCGTAAACGCTGAATAGTAGCATTCATGGCATTTTCAAGGTCAGGATTTAATTCCTTTAAAACAGGGATAACATGATGCCTTATCTTATTTCGGACATACTTATCCGAAGCATTGCTGCTGTCTTCACGAAAAGTTAATTTATACTTTTTAGCATACGTTTCAATATCATTTTTTGTAGTGAAAAGTAAAGGACGAATAATTTTTCCTTGTTTTGGCAAAATGCCATGTAAGCCCGAAATGCCTGTTCCGCGAATAAGATTGATAAAAAATGTCTCAATGGAATCGTCCTGATGATGAGCCGTTGCGATGTAATCAAGCTTTTTCTTTTTACGAATTTCTTCGAACCATTCATAGCGTAACTCACGTGCAGCCATTTGGATAGAAACTCCTTTTTTATTAGCATAAGAGGAGGTATTAAATCGTTTATAAAAAAACGGCACTTTGTATTTTTCCGCTAATTGTTTTACAAATAATTCATCCTCATTACTTTCGTTTCCGCGTAATTGAAAATTGCAGTGAGCAATTGCAAAATTCAATCCTGCTTTACTGAATATTTCGCACATCACAATGGAATCAATGCCTCCGCTAACAGTAAGTAATACTTTATTAAAAGGGTCAAAGAGCTTTTCTTTATTGATATATGATAATAAAGTTTTCTTCACAATTCAAAATATTAAATTTTGTTTGGATTTTAATATGGAAGGATCAATTCTTACAGCAGTTAAAACAAAATTTATTTCTTTAATTTTATTAATTAGTTCCTGGATTTTTTCTTCTTCTATTTCACCTTTGATCACAAAAAGATAATCCATTTGTTTTTGTTCAGGGATAAGTAGGCCTTTTTCACTGCGATTGGCAATGATAAGGTATTCCATAAATTCATCCGGCCGTTCACAGATAAATAAAGAAAAAGCCGATGGCTCCTCTTGTTTTTTATCTTTGATTTCCAGAGCATCGGTTTTTATCAACTCCAAGCTAAGCTTATTATTCAGCGCCCAGCAAATACGATAGTCTTTTTCGTGAGACGAAATTCCTATCAATACAAAATTATAATCATATTCTATTTCAAGAAGATACTTTTTCAAAATAAAAAAATTATAATAGAACGTTGATAACAAGCATGCAACTGATTTTCGCTGATTTCATTTGTAAGTATCTGCTTAATCTTCGTCATCAGTGTTCTATTGTAGAGGTTCTATATTTCAAGTAATTGTTCAATCACTTTCGGAAAATGTTCATGTTCTAATTCATGAATCTTTTGTGCTAAGGATACCGCTGTTTCATTTTCAGAAATAGCGCAAGCATGTTGCGCAATTATTTTTCCTTCATCATATTTTTCATTTACATAATGAATAGAAATGCCACTTTGTGGATCCTTAGCCTCAATTACAGCTTTATGCACATTCATTCCATACATTCCTTTGCCGCCATATTTTGGCAGTAATGCCGGATGAATATTAATAATTTTTGCTGAAAACGCTTTTATCAACCTTTCCGGAATTATCCATAAAAATCCCGCAAGTACTATCAAATCGATGTTTGCAGCTTTCAGTTGCTCAATGGTTTTATCGCTTTCATAAAAGGAATAACGGTCGATCACCAATGTATCTATTCCCGATCTTTTTCCCCGCTCCAACACATTTGCCGTTGATCTGTTAGAAATTATCAAAGCGATTCTTATTTTATCGGATGTTTTAAAATAATTAATAATGGATTGGGTATTCGTTCCTTCGCCTGAAGCAAAAATGGCAATGTTTTTCATTTTTTAATAATCACAACCTTGTTCTACAAAAATAGTATTTTAAATTTTCAACCGCAAAGCTCGTAAGGATTTACGCAAAGTACGCAAAGATTTTATTCTCAAAGCTTTGCGTATTTTGCGGTTAAAAAAATTTGGCTTGAAAACAAAATATTTTTCGCAACTTTGATCCTCTAAAAAATAAAATATGATTTTCAAAAAACAGATTTTCGTAATTGTACTGGCAGTCGCAGTTGGATCCTGTAACATATTTAACAAACAGGAGAATACAGTAACGACTCTGCCGGTTATTAATTTAGACACTGTTACGGCAACCGCCAAAGTCCCTGAAGTTCCATTATATCAGGCTTCGGCAACCCGTTTAAACGATGTTATTCATACTAAATTAGATGTAAATTTTGATTGGACAAAACAATATATGTATGGCAAGGCGACCATTACTATAAAACCATATTTCTATCCAACATCCACATTGGAGCTGGATGCGCGAGGAATGGAAATTAAGGAAGTTTCTTTGGTCACAACTACTTCTAAGCAGCCATTGCAATACAAATATGAAAAAGATGTACTCGCTATTCAACTTGATAAAGAGTATAAAAATACGGAGCAATACACCCTATTTATTGATTATATATCCAAACCAAACGAATTAAAAAAAGGTGGTGGAAGTCTTTCTATTACTGATGATAAAGGGTTGTATTTTATAAACCCGGAGGGAAAAGAAAATAATAAACCTCGGGAAATATGGACACAAGGCGAAACACAATCCAACTGCGTATGGTTCCCTACTATTGATCGTCCGAATGAACGAATGACACAGGAAATTTATATTACTGTAAATAAAAAATATGTAACATTATCAAATGGTGAATTAGTTTCTTCATTCGATAATGGCGATAGCACACGCACGGATTATTGGAAAATGGAATTGCCGCATGCACCATATTTAGCGATGATGGCCATTGGGGAATTCGCCATTGTAAAAGATAAGTGGCATGATAAAGAAGTAAATTATTATGTAGAAAAAGAATATGAGCCGTATGCAAAAGCCATATTTGGACATACTCCGGAGATGATAGAATTTTTCTCCACCAAATTAGGTGTCCCATTTCCATGGAACAAATATTCTCAAATAGTAGTACGTGATTATGTTTCAGGGGCAATGGAAAACACTACCGCTACGTTGCATGGAGAATTTTTGCAACGCACGGACAGGGAATTATTGGATAGAACAAATGAAGATGTTATCTCGCATGAATTATTTCATCAATGGTTCGGTGATCTGGTAACCTGTGAATCATGGAGCAATGTCCCATTGAATGAATCATTCGCGACCTATGGGGAATATTTATGGCAGGAGTATAAATATGGACGGGATGCCGCTGACGCGCACAGCACGGAATCCCGTGAAGGATATTTATCCGAAGCAGCGCATAAAAAAGTAAACTTAATTCGTTTTCAGTATGACGACAAAGAAGATATGTTTGACGCACATAGCTATAATAAAGGCGGGCAAGTGTTGCACATGCTTCGCAAATATGTTGGTGATGACGCTTTTTTTGCTTCATTGAAATTGTATCTTGAAACAAATAAATTCAATCCGGTTGAAATACATCATCTTCGTTTGGCCTTCGAAAAAGTTACAGGAGAAGATATGAACTGGTTCTTTAACCAATGGTTTTTATCTCCGGGCCACCCTGAGCTAATCATCAAAATAAATTATGACGCGGAAAATAAAAAACAAAAAGTACAGATACGTCAAGTGCAGGATTTTACTAAATCAGTAGTGTTTAAACTACCTATGTATATTGATCTATATGCGAATGGTATAGTAGAACGTAAAAAATTTACGGTAACAACAGCAGATCAAACTTTTGAATTTGATGCACCAACTCAACCGGACCTTGTGAATGTGGATGCCGAAAAACAATTGCTTTGCACCAAAGACGAAAATAAATCAATTAAGGAATGGGCGTTTCAATATAACAAAACACCATTGTATCTCGACCGCTATGAAGCCTTTATAGCGCTTTCAAAAAGCGCGAAAGATTCTGTGGCAACACAAATTATTATTTCTGCGCTGAATGATAAATTTTGGAGCATTCGAAAAGATGCTATCGAGAATTTGAAAAAAATTCAATCCGGCCATGAAAAAGAGATAAAAGAAATTTTAGTTATATTGGCGCAAAAAGATGAAAAATCGGCGGTACGTTCCACTTCCATTGATTATTTAGCCACAAATTATAAAGATGATGATCTGCAGGCACTCTATAAAAATTCTTTGAATGATAAAGCATACAGTGTTTTAGGTTCAGCATTAATGGCTGTAGCTAAAACAAACCCTCCGGAAGGAATGAAATTGGCAGAACAATATGAAAAGGAAAAAAATAGTGATGTATTGTATGCGATCGCGGATTTGTATGCGAATTACGGTTCTGATGACAACAATAAGTTCTTTATTAATTCAGCGGATAAATTTAAAGGGTATGCCAGAATTGGTTATATCAGTGCGTATGAATCATTTTTAAAAAACGGGAAAAATGATTCTCTTGTAAATTCAGGGATTGTTTTATTAGCAGGTATTGCAAAAGATACAAATGAAAGTAAATGGGTAACATATTATGCGAAAAAAGCGATCAACGATTTAGCAGTGATGTACGATAACAGGGCAAATTTAAATACCCAAAAATTAAAAACAGTGAAGGAAACCGACCCGAATGCAGCTGGTACGCAGGAACTGGAAAAGCAAATAGAAAATGATAAAGTGCAGAAACAAAAAATAATGGATATTTATAATAGTATCAAATAAGTCAAGCTGTGCGTTATTGGGAGGAACGAAGCCCTGATTGCGTGGAAGAAATTCAAAAACGTTTGGTACTTTTACACTATGATCGCAAAAGTCCGAGACGGATTTAATTTTTTTTCTAAACTATCTTTTAGAAGGACTTGGAACGCCGCAAAAGTGGTAACAAGTTTTTATTTATCGAAATGGGGTAAAAAACCAATACAATGGGGAGTTCCAATCAGCATTACTTTTGAACCAACTACCTCCTGTAATTTACGTTGCCCTGAATGCCCAAGTGGAAAGCGTGAATTTACAAGGCCTACAGGAATGTTGCAAAATAATTTTTTCAAAATTACCATTGACGAATTATACAAAGATATCTCCTACCTCATATTTTATTTTCAAGGTGAACCATTTTTAAATCCTCAATTTTTAGAGATGGTAAATTATGCTTCATCAAAAAATATTTACACCGCTACCTCCACCAATGCGCATTATTTGAATGATGAGATAGCACGCAAAACAGTAGAAAGTGGATTGGATAGATTAATTATTTCTATTGATGGCACAACACAGGAAACGTACGAACAATATCGCATTGGTGGTGATTTGTCAAAAGTAATTGAAGGCACAGAGAATATTATTAAATGGAAAAAAGAGTTACGGTCAACAACACCACATGTTATTTTTCAGTTTTTAGTGGTGAAGCCAAATGAACATCAGATAAAGGATGTTGAGGCGCTCGCAAAAAAACATGGGGTTGATGAAGTGCGTTTTAAAACAGCGCAAATGTATGATTACGTGAATGGAAATTCGCTTATTCCAAGCATTGAAAAATACGCACGTTATCAAAAACAAAACGATGGAACGTACGCTATAAAGAATAATATGCTCAATCATTGCTGGCGTTTATGGCATTCAACAGTTATCACTTGGGATGGTTTAGTCGTTCCTTGTTGTTTTGATAAAGACGCAAAACATCAATTGGGAGATTTGAAAAATACTTCTTTCAAGCAACTTTGGAAAGGAGTTGAATACACTAATTTCAGGGCTTCAGTTCTACGTTCCCGTTCCGAAATAGATATTTGTAAAAATTGTACAGAAGGGACACAAGTGTGGACGTGAATTTTTTTTTGTTAGAACGTTCATTGCGAGCGAGGCAATCTCATTCAATTATCCGCACTATCACATTCGTTCCTCGCAATAACGCCCATAGCAATAACCTCTTTATTGTTTCACCACTTTTTTATTGATTACTTGATCATTTGTAATAACCTGCAAATAATAAATTCCATTGGGGACTTCATGTAAGTTAATTTGCTTTTTATATGACCCCGTAAATTGGTTCATAATATCAGTGAATATAAACTGCCCCTCCATATTCATTAAATTAATTTTTACTGTGTTTGCTTTTAACAGGCTCAACTCAATCGTTAACTCATTTGTAGCCGGGTTAGGATAAAGGGCTATCAAATTTAATCCGGCTATTTCCCCTACGCCTATATCAATAATACTTATTGTTGTTGAAACAGTTGAACAACCTGAGGCGTTGAACACTTGCACATAATAATTTCCGTTTTGTGTAAAAAGGTATATCTTGTTGGTAGCCCCGGGTATTAATACGCCATTGCTATACCACTGATAGGTTGTGGCTACCTGCATACAATATAATGTATCATTACCTCGCTTGATAGTTGGTACAGACGGGTTTGCCAGCACAGTTATTTTAACCATATCGTTACTCACACAACCATTAGCTCCTTTTCCAACAACCGTATAGGTGGTAGTAGTAATGGGTGTTCCGACAGGATTATAAATTGTAGAATTATTTAATGTCCCTGCAGGGTTCCAGATATAAGAAACACCTCCGCTCGCCTTTAATTGAACCGTTTTCCCCGGACAAATACTTGAATCATACCCTGCATTAATAATAGGAATGGGCAATACCTTTATTTTGATTATATCGGTACTCTTGCATCCTGCTACTCCTGTGCCAATAACAGTATAAGTAGTAGTAGTAACAGGGTTGGCAATAGGATTAGAAATAGTAGGATTACTTAATGTACTTGCGGGTGACCAACTATAAGAAATACCTCCGCTTGCCAGTAGCTGAATGGTTTTACCCGTGCAAACACTATCATTTAATCCCGCATCAATAACAGGATAGGAAAACACCGAAATTTTAACCGAACTGGCACTGGTACAACCGTTAGTAGCTGTTCCAATAACGGTATACGTTGTAGTATTTATAGGTTTTGCGATAGGGTCAAAAATAGTAGAATCATCCAATGTGCTTCCTGGATTCCATACATAAAAAATTCCTCCGGTAGCTTGCAAATTTATACTAGACCCTACACATATGCTATCATTTAACCCTGAATCAATTAACGGTACAGAAAGCACTGTAATTTTAATTTTGGCACTATTTTTACACCCGTTCGCAGCTGTTCCGGTAACAGTGTATGTTGTAGTAGTTAAAGGAGATGCAACCGGGTTAGCAATAGTGGTATTACTCAATCCTGTGGGAGGAGCCCAGACGTAACTCACACCACCGGTAGCTACTATATTTACGGATGAACCTGAACATACATTATTATTTAATCCTGCATCAATAGTAGGTACTGATAGCACAGTTAATTTAACGGTAGCGGTATTTTTACAACCGCTGGCAGCTGTCCCAACAAGTGTATAAGTGGTTGTTACCACTGGAGTTGCAGCCGGATTAGCGATAGTAGAATCACTCAACGTATTTCCATAATACCATACATAAGAAGCTCCTCCGGTTGCTGATAAATTTATAGATGAACCTAAACAAACATTCTTATTTGTGCCCGCACTTATTACAGGAAGTGGGTTTACCATTACCATTTGTGACACAGAACCCTTACAGCCTGTTGAATTTGTAACTGTAACACTATACGTACCGGAAGTAACCACTTTAATGGTTTGCAGGGTAGACGATGTACTCCATAAGTATGAAGTATTTGCTGATACGGTGAGTTTAACAGAATCTCCAATACAAAAAACCGTTGGGCCGCTTGCCGTAATAATAGGTACGGGTAATGGTACAACAGTAACGACTACTGTATCAACATCCACACAACCGCCGCCATTAGTAATAGAAACAACGTATGAAGTAGTAACAGTAGGTGTTGCAACCGGGTTAAAGATAGTAGTGCTGCTCAAGCCGGCGGCGGGGGTCCATATGTAACTTACAGCACTAGTGGCAGAAGCATTGAGCGTTGTACTTGCCCCTTTACATATTGAAATATCACTCCCTGCATTGGCTGTCAATTGACAGTATTTAATTGTTTCATAATCCTCTATGGTTCCGGTGCCTTTGCTGAATCCTGATACGTATACGTTACCTGTATTATCAACAGCAATTGCAGCTGCCTGATCGGCATTATTAGCTGTACCATTATATTTTGTAAGCCATTGCTGTACTCCTAATGAGTCGTATTTAATTGTGGTATAATCGCTCCCCGATGCTGTACTGTTACTGTAACCTGTTATGTATATATTTCCACCGGCATCAATGGCAAGGGCTTTTCCTTCGTCATACCCGTTAGCTGTGCCATTGTAACGGGTAACCCATTTTTGGGTCCCTCCGTTATTGTATTTAATTGTTAAGATATCCTGGGCATCAATACCCCCACCTACACTATATCCTGTAATATATACATTTCCTACCCCATCTAATTTAATCATATTTGCGCGATCATCATCAGTTCCCGTTCCTTCATACGTTTTTGCCCATAGTTGGGTCCCCGCTGAATTATATTTTACGGTGGCATAATCATAATTAGTTAACACCGCAGTTTGTGTATAACCGGTAACATATACATTTCCCGACCCGTCAACAGTGATTGCCCTTGCTTCATCATATAAGCCATTCCCACCTGAGAGATTACCATTGTAATTTTGGGGCCATCCCGCAACTGTATTGCCATTTGTTGCAAGGTATTTGATGGTGATAAAATCAAAATCATTGGAAGCAGTTTTACTTGTACCGGTAACGAATACATTTGTAGCTGTACCATCCAAGCAAATAGCATAACATACATCTATGTCATTACCAGCGCCATCATATCGTTTTACCCATTGCTGAACTCCCGCTGAATTATATTGTATGGTGGTGGCCGCACTAAGGGCTCCTGCTGTACCATCACTTGTACCGGTAATATATACATTCCCGGAACCATCAACAGCTATATCCCGGGCTTCATCAGAACCATTTGTTCCATTATTATATGAAGTTGCCCATTGCTGAACTCCCGCCGAATTATACTTTACGGTCGCGTAATCATATCCCGGCGTAGCTCCACCATAGCTTAACCCTGTAACATATACGTTACCTGCCGCGTCTATTGCTATTGCGTGTGCTTCGTCCAATCCGTTGCCCACTCCGTTATATCTGGCAGCCCATTGCTGAACTCCCGATGAGTTATATTTTATAGTAACATAATCAAAATTAGTGCTTGCAGCAATACGGCCAATACCTGTCACATACACATTGCCCGATGCATCAATTACCATATCTTCTGCCTTATCGGTATTGCTTCCTGTGCTGGTATAACGTGTTTGCCATAGTATATTCACCTGACCTATACTTGTCAAACAGGTAATCCAACTAATAAAAAAGAGTATCAATTTTTTCATTCTTTCTACAATTTATAACTATTGCGTAAATCAAAAATAACCCTTTTTTTTAATAATTTTGCATTTTAAAATAAGAAACTTATATCATAAAATTTTTTATATTTACTCTTTAATTACTATAATTAGCTAACCCAAATCCACAAGAATGAAGAATAAAATTTTACCTCTTTTTATCTTTATTTTCTTTTTCCCTTTCTTATTATCTGCAACACACATTATAGGAGGCTCCCTTACCTACCAGCAACAGGGCGTTTCAACATACCGCATAACATTAAAAGTTTATCGTGATTGTTCCTCTGCTACTGCTTTTGACCCTTCTATCACCATTGAAGTATTACAGTCCAATGGTGCTGTATTTGCTCCAAGCAAAAATATCACTATAAATATAGGCACAATAACCAAATTAAATCCGTATGTGGATACGTGTGTTACTAAACCAAATGTTTGTGTAGAAGAAGCCGTTTATACTAAAATTGTAAGTAATTTCCCTCCATTTGCAGGGGGGTACGATCTTTTTTGGCAACGGTGTTGCCGTAATGGTTCTTTATTGAATATTATAAATCCCTTAACTTCAGGCGAAAGCTTTTATGCACATATCCCTGATAATAATCTTTTGATTAACAATAGCAGCCCAACATGGGTAAACTCTCCTCCAACATTTGTTTGTCAAGGCTTGCCGATTAATTTTAATCATGCGGCTACTGATGTTGACGGCGATGCATTAGTTTATAAATTCTATGATCCATATATGGGATGTGATAATGCCCCCGGACAAGTTATAGGACCTAATTGTCCAAGAGATTATCCGACATTTCCTGGTAACGTAGCTACTTTTACTCCAGTAATCTGGAATGGTGCCACCTATTCAACAAACAATCCATTGGGAGGAGCCGGGCTTACATTAAGCCCAACAGGCCTTCTTACTGGTATCCCTCCATCTCTCGGACAATTTGTAGTTGGAATAAAATGCGAAGAGTGGCGTAATGGCATTAAGATTGGCGAGATATTACGTGATTTTCAATTCAATGTTGTTAGCTGCCCCCCTTTAGCGAATGCCAATTTTACATCAAGTGGCGGATGTAGTGGAACGGTTGTTACTTTCACAAATACAACAGCCCCCGTTGCAAATACTTATTTTTGGAATTTTGGTAACACCCTTACATTGGCGGATACCTCTCTTGCAACGAACCCAACATATACTTACCCTGCCCTAGGCACTTATACTGTAACACTAATAGTTAATAAGGGTACTGCCTGCGCGGATACCGCTATTAAAATTGTGTACGTTTCTTCTGTTACAGCTAATTTTACAAGCAATACGGCGGGATGTATCGGGCTACCGGTAACGTTTAAAGATGGGTCAACTAGTGCTGCGGGCAGTTCTATCACTAATTGGAGTTGGAAGTTTGGAGATGCGGGTACATCTGCGCTTCAAAATCCTACACACATTTATAATACAGCCGGAACATTTACTGTTACATTGGTTGTTACGTCTTCTGTAGGATGTAAAGATTCTATTAAACATATTGTAACTATACAAAATACCCCGGTACTGAATTTTACGGCGAACGGGCTTTGCAAAGGAAAAACCATTACATTCACAAATTCTACTGCTCCCGCTGCCAATACTTATTTCTGGGACTTTGGTGATGGTACAACATTGGCTGATACTTCACTGACAACCAACCCAACGTACACTTACCCAGCAACGGGGACCTATACTGTAACACTGACTGTTAATAAAGGCTCCGCTTGTGCTATTACATTTAAAAAGACAATCACCCTTTCTTCTATTACAGCAAATTTTACAGATAACGGTCCGGGGTGCATCGGTGTAGCCGTTAGCTTCATTGATGGATCAACTGTTTCTTCTAACAGTTCCCTTACCAAATGGAATTGGGATTTTGGTGATGGCGGAACAGCTATACTTCAAAACCTTACTCACACGTATATTGCCAGCGGAACATACAATGTTAAATTAGTTGTTACATCTGCATTTGGCTGTAAAGATTCTATTATACGTCAAGTAGTTATACAAAATTTACCAAATCCAAACTTTAATTCAACTGGCTTATGTAATGGAAAAACTATAAAATTTACAAATACTACTGTTCCTCCTGGCAATTCTTATTTTTGGGATTTTGGAAATATTACTACACTTAGTGATACATCGCATTCTACAAATCCAACATATACTTATCCCGCTATAGGGACATATACGGTTACCTTAGTTGTTAACAAGGGTACTGCCTGTGCTATAACATACACAAAAGTTATTGCACTCTCTTCTGTTACCGCTAATTTTACAAATACTACCCCTGGTTGCAAGGGTGTGAGTGTAGCCTTTACGAATGCTTCAACAGCATCTTCCAATAGTTCCGTTACTAATTGGAATTGGGATTTTGGAGACACGGGCGTATCTACTCTTCAAAATCCTTCCCACACTTATAATTCCAGTGGAACATATACTGTTCGGTTAATTGTAACATCCGCTAAGGGTTGTAAGGATACGATCACACATATAATAACCATACAACAATCACCAAAAGCCAATGCCGGTAATGATACTACCAGCTGTTCCAATAATGCAAGTGTAAAATTAACAGGAACTATTTTAAATGCTACAGGTGGAACATGGGTTGGAAGTGGAAACTTTAATCCAAATACTACTTCGCTTAATCCAATTTATACACCAACTTCCTTTGCTATTGCTAATGGGAAGGATACGGTATTATTGATTTCTACTGGTAACGGCGCATGCCCTCCTGATACAGACAGGGTAATCATTACCTTTTACGCAGGGCCAAAAACGAATGCAGGGGCAAATATATTTGTATGTAAAGATACTGTAAGTGTCCCTGTGTGTGCAACTATTACAGGAGCATTAGGAGGTAAGTGGAAAACCTTAGGAAGTGGAACATTTACAGACTCTCTTAAAGCGTGTACTTCTTATATCCCAAGTAATGCGGATAGGGCAGCGGGTAAAGTTATTGTATATATAACATCTACAGGAAATGGTAATTGCCTGGCCGCACGTGATTCAGTGTTAATTACGTTTACAGCCACTCCCACCATTGTTATTACCTCGAATGATAGTACGTGTGCCAATATTCCGTTACCTATCAAAGTGACCGTAAGCACCGGCTCAGGTATATGGAGTAGTAGCGGTACAGGAATATTTTCGCCTAGTAATACTACTTTTAATGGGTTTTATATTCCAAGCGCAGCTGATAAAGCGGCAGGTAAAGTTACTCTTGTTTTTGCATCTACTAATAACGGTGGATGCCGTTCGGCTTACGATACGATTAAGCTCATCATTCTTCCACCTCCAACTGCGGGATTTACATTTGTTAATGCCTGCCCTTCTTTTCCAATTGTGTTTACTGACGTCTCTACACCCGCCGGATCAATCGCGAGCTGGAAATGGACTTTTGGTGATGGTAGCCCTTCCAGTCCATTGCAAAACCCTTCCCATGTATATATTAAAGGGGGCCCATACAATGTTCAATTAATTGTAACTTCTAAAAGCGGATGTAGTGATACACTTACAAAAAAAATAAATCTGTATGAAAATCCACTTGCTAAATTTAATACAAATGGAACTTGTTTAAATGATGGCACCCTGTTTTTAGATTCGTCAACAGTAAACGCATCAACTATTGCATCGTGGAATTGGACGTTTGGAGATGGTACTGGCAGTAACCTACAAAATCCTAAACATACTTTTTTATCAAGCGGAAATTATTCGGTAACATTAATTGTAAAATCCGTACAAGGTTGTATAGGTACGGTTATTAAAACAGTGGCGATATTGCCGAGTCCTAAAGCGAATTTCTCCGCTGATAAGTATATTACGTATGTTAATCAAACCATTAATTTTACAGATCAATCCGGCACCGTTCCCGCGATTGCTTCTTGGTTGTGGAATTTTGGTGATTCTTCATCCGATTCCATATCCACTAAACAAAATCCTTCTCATAATTATACCAAAGGAGGTTCTTTTGATGTGTGTTTAATTATAACTGATATAGCGGGCTGCAGAGATACAATTTGCCATACCGTAGTTATAATATTGCCACCTGCTGTTCCAAGTGGTTTTACCCCTAATCACGATGGACACAATGATGTTTTTTATGTGTATGGCGGTCCATTTAAAACATTAGAACTTAAAATTTACAATAATTGGGGGGAATTAATTTTTGAATCAGATAAACAATCTAACGGATGGGATGGTACACGTAATGGGGTTGAACAGGCAATTGGCGTATATGTATATACCGTTGTAGGTACCACAGAGGACGATAAGGAATACAAAGTATCCGGAGACGTTACGCTGCTAAGGTAAATTTGTTTGTATCATATAATTGATACGATGGATTATATTAAACAAAATAAAGATATATTTTTATGAACTTACTATGTTTTTTTCAGAAACGATTGAGAAAAAGCGCTGTGTTTATATTCCTGCTTTTATCTTCTTTCTGTTACGCTCAGGATTTTCATCTCTCCCAATATGATGCCCCCCCTCTTTTCTTAAATCCATCTATGACAGGGATGTTTGATGGATATTATCGTATTCATATGCATTATCGAACACAGTGGTCTGCCGTTATAAAAAATCCATATACAACAGCAGGGCTTTCCTTTGACCTGCCTGTGAAAAAATTTGGCTTGGGGGTGCAGGTGATGGATTATCATGCAGGAACAGGTGATTATAATGTAATAAGTGTGTTACTATCTGCCGGTTATGATGTAATGTTGGATAAAAAAAGCAATCATCATTTAGCGTTGGGAATACAGGCTGGTATAGTTCAGAAAAGCATAAACACGAATAAGCTTACATTCGGTAATCAATACAGCAATGCAAATGGTGGAGGTTTTGATACAGGCTTGCCAAGCGGTGAAGCATTTAGTAATGCCAATTATTTAAAACCCGATATGAATGCCGGTTTTTTATATTATTATGCGAAGGACAATAGCCGGTTAAATCCTTTTATCGGCTTTTCAGCTTTTCATTTAACCCAACCTAATGAATCATTTACAAATTCAACTAATAAATTACCTATACGGTATTATTATCACGGCGGTGTAAAAGTAAATATTAATGCAAAAATACAATTGTTGCCGAAATTTATTTATATGCACCAAGTGAATGATCAGGAATTAACTGCGACACTTTTGTTACATTATTTTTTAAAAAATTCTGATACTTATTTAATATTCGGACCTACTTATCGTAATAAAGACGCCGCTATTATTGAAGCGGGAATAACAAAAGGAAAATACACTTGTAGAGTTAGTTATGATATTAATACCTCATCTTTAAAAACAATATCCAATCACCGGGGTGGTTTTGAAATATCATTAACATACATTGCCCGCAAAAGTAAACCAAATCCATTAGCAAATTGCCCGAGGCTTTAATTATGAAACGTGCTACCGCTGTTTTAATTTTATTCCTATTTTCTATCGCTGCTTTTGCGCAAAGTAAAAGACAATGGCTAGAATATGGTGACGCCGCATTTAAAAATGAAAACTATAATGCAGCTGTCGTTTTTTATCTAAAAGTGATTGATAAAAGCACAAGTTCTACTATAGATTTAACTTATCCTTACGAAACAAAACCTTATATTGCACCGCCAAAAAAAATTAAAGACAGCGCTACAGCCGCATCTATACCGGTTAAAGATACCACTGTTAAAGATAACCATACACCTATCCCGGTTAAAGACACAGTAAGAAAAGTTGCGTCAGACACAACAAACAAAGGCTCTTCTGACTTTAAACAACAATATGTAACTCACCAGATTGCAGAGAGCTACCGTTTAAATCATGATTACACAAATGCAGAAATTTGGTATAAGAAATCCATGGATAACCATGCAGCTCAATATCCATACGAAGGCTATTGGTATGGTGATGCATTAATGAAAACAAAAAAATATCAAGCCGCATCCTTTGAATTGGATAAAATATTAGATCTGGCAGGGGCTAAAAAAGATTCAGTGTTGTATAAAGAAGCCTATAATAAGATTGCAGGCTGTTATTTATCTACGGATACCACTAATGTGAAAAAGTCAATTATTGTTACCGAGCTTGATTCATTATTTAATAAAGGAACTTCCAGTTTTGCGATAAATTATTATGGTGATCAAAACCATGTACAATATACCGCTGCACGTGAAGGAAATACCATCACAGATCCTAAAACACAAAAGGCTCAATTCATTTGCGATATATATACTTTACACAAAACTGAATCCGGTGAATGGACGGATCTGAAAAAAATTGAAATTCCTATAAATACTGATGTGCATGAAGGCGCGGGTTTCCTTACAATTGATCGTAGCAACTTTTTTTACACACGTTGGTCAACTAATAATAAAAATGAATGCGCAATTTATGTGTCTAAATTAAAAGCTGACAAATGGGCAAGCGGAGAGAAACTAAGCGAGGATGTAAACAAGCGAGGATACAAAAGCATGCACCCGGCGCTTACCTTAGATGGTAATACATTATATTTTTCCTCCAACCGTCCCGGCGGTTATGGTAAGATGGATATATGGTATGTAAAATTAGACGATGATGGTAAAATACTGGGACCTCCTATTAATATGGGCCCTGGCATTAATACTCCGGGAGATGAGGTAACACCTTTTTTCCATTATTACACTTCCACCTTGTTTTTTAGTTCAGATGGGCACCCCGGCTACGGTGGTTTAGATGTTTTTAAATCTTCATTTGCTACTGATTCATTAGGGCAAAAACCAATCAACTTAGGAACTCCCGTTAATTCAAGCAAGGATGATGCATATTTTATAATGGAACGCAGTCAGCAACACGGATTTTTAACATCCGACAGAAAAGAATGCAAAGACTGTGTTGGAGGAGCTTGTTACCGTGTATATTCAGTGGACAAGGAGCCTAATTCATTTGACCTTGGCGGAACTGTTTATAATTCGGAAACCAATGAGGTGATACCAAATGCCCTTGTTACATTTAAAGATATACATGGCACTAAAGAAGAATTTTATATTATAACAGATGCCCAAGGGAAATATTTTACTCCACTGAATGAAGGAATGGAGTTATATATTAAAGCACAAAAAAATAAATTTTTTGGGGATGCTGGTAATGTTTCCACTACCGGCTTATCAGAGTCTCAACATTTTGTAAAAGATTTTTTCTTATCATTAATTCCGGAAGGGGAAATTGTTATTCCGGGAATCGAATATGATTATGATAAAGCGACATTACGGCCCGAATCCAAAAAAGTATTAGATGATTTGATCAAATTTCTTATTTTAAATAACAATTTAAATATTGAGATTGGATCACATACCGATGCACGGGGAAGTGATAAGTATAATATGAAACTTTCGCAAGAGCGAGCTAAATCTGTAGTTGATTATTTAATTGAAAATGGGATTGCCGCTGATCACTTGATCGCACAAGGTTATGGCGAAACCAGACTTTTAATCCAAGACGCCAAAACAGAAGAAGAACATCAAAAAAACCGCCGAACAGCTTTCCGCACAATTAAAGAGGGAGATATAAGAACGAAGTAGGGCGTTTTATGGGCGCTTATTTTATAATCACCAGCATATACACTCCTCACCATTTTATGTTTACAATTAGCCGGTATAAAAAATGCAATTATTCAAATGGGTATGGTGGGCACACCTAATATCCCTGAAAGTTACGCGAATATTACCTATAAATTATCACAGGAAAATAATAGAACTGTTAACTATCACTCAAGATGCTATTTCCACTGAAGAAAAAAAAGAACATTCACAACAAAAATGGAAAACAGTTCTTATTAATTTGAAAAAATTATTGGAATAATTAAATATTCACAGTTCGTTCGATACTTGCCCATAAAGCAGTAGCTGTTTTATCCCAGGAAAAATCAAGCTTTCGTTTTCTACCTTTTTCAATCAGAATAGCCCGCATATCATCGTCCTTATAAATATATAACATCGCATTTGCAATTGATTCAACTGAAAACGGATCAACGAGCAGCGCCGCATCGTTTGCAATTTCAGGCATAGAAGTTATATTGCTTGTAATTACAGGTATATCACAGTTCATTGCCTCTAATATTGGGATTCCAAATCCTTCGAAATATGGAACGTATGTTAATGCGATAGCAGATCCGATCACATTTTTTAATTCCTCGGAAGATATACGTCCAGTAAAAATAACCTCGTCTTTGTGTTGCATATTGATATATGTTCGCTTTATATCGCTTGTCCAGTAATACTTTTCACCAACTATTACCATTTTAACATCGGAGGGTCCTGCGTTTTTGAATTTATCAAATGCTTCGAACAACCGTGAAATATTTTTACGCGGATGCAATGCTCCTATAAATAAAAAGTAATCACATCCGGCTGAAAATTTATTTTTAGTGTGCTTTTTAAATTTATCATTGATCGGTTCGTACATCGTGTTACATCCATTATATACTACATCAATTTTTGATGCATCAATATTGTATGTTTTGATGATGTCATTTTTAGAAAATTCCGAAACAGTTGCTATTCGTGTTGCTTTGTGTGCAAATTTTGGAAAAAAATAGTTATAATATTTACGCACTAAAAAAGGCAAATCGTTTGGATAATGTTCAAAATTCAGATCGTGCATTACCGCCAATTGTTTACAGTTCGCTTTAAGTGACAAATAACCATCGGGCGACAAAAACAGATCGGGGTTAAATTTATTTAAAAAATTAGCTACTGAAAATTCAAACCACCAATAAAATAAAAATGGATGCCTTGCTTGTGGCGATAATATAAGCGGGGTAATATTATCTGCAAAAATAAAATCTTCATCAAAATCTCGGTCAAATAAAAAAAATAAAATGGTCATCGGGGTGATCGTTAGTGATACGTTTCAATGTTTCATAACTGAACCAACCAATTCCTTCTAATTTATTTTTTATCAGCAAGCGTGTGTTTACTACTATTTCCATATACGGATAACGGATTTTTTACGAATTTACGAATAAGGTATCTACCAATTACTAATCTGTACCAATATACTAATCTATGTTTGTTAATTTGTCCTTAATGATAAAAAAACATTATTTTTGAACCGAATGAAAAGTGCAATTAAATATTTTCTTCACAAAGTATTGGGTTTTAAAAATTATCTCTTTCTTTTCTCATTGTTTAAAATCTATACGCTTAAACATGATAAGAACGAAAAAGATTTTTTCACCTTTCTTAGCCTGGTTCCTCCGGATACAACTGTACTTGATATCGGAGCCAACATTGGCATCATGACAGTACACTTAGCGCGCGAAATAAAAAATGTAACTGTTTATAGTTTTGAACCAATGTCCAATAATATCAGTGCATTCAAACGCGTTGCCCGTTTTTTCAAATTAAACAATATAAAACTTTTTGAGATTGCACTGGGCAATAGCGAAGGAGAGGTAGAAATGGTGATGCCCGTTATAAATGACGTTCGTATGCAAGGATTAAGCCATGTGATCCATAACAGCATCCCTGAAAATAATGAAGGCGAGCGCTTTAAAGTGCCTTTAAAAATATTGGATAAAATGGACGAATTAATTAATTGTCCACAACGTATCAGTGCCATAAAAATTGATGTGGAAAACTTTGAATTCTTTGTACTGGATGGCGCTAAGAACCTTATTGCCAAGAATAAGCCTATAGTATATGCCGAACTTTGGGAAAATGAAAATCGTGAAAAGTGTTTTGAATTATTTAAAAAGTTAAACTATAAAACAGTTGTAGTAGTAAATAATAAAGCGGTGGAGTTTGACAGATCTCTTAACACAACACAAAATTTTATTTTTTTACCTCAATGATTACTCATGCTTACTGCCTCCTTGACAAAACACTACGACTACGCTCAGTATGACAACGTATTCCGCAATATTGCGGATCATATTGAGTACTTCTGCTTCGCTCAGTATAAACTTTGTTGAAAATATCTGTGGGCAGGATATAACAAATTTTAAAAATTAATTGGTTTATATTATAAACTAATTTATATTTGTGCCGAATTTTAGCATTGAAAAATAACTATGAAGAATTTTACCCTTGTGTTTGTATCTATTTTACTTAGTTTTCACAGTATTTGTGCGCAAACAAAAATTTTCGGAAAAGCAACGGATCAGAAAAAACAATCCCTGCCCGGAGTGAATATTTATATAAAAGATAGTTACGATGGAGCTTCAACCCGGGCAGATGGAGCATATTCCTTTACAGTAAACGATACAGGTGAAGTAATCATCGTAGCAAGTTTTATAGGGTTTGAACAAATAGAAAAAAAGATCAGGTTGATAGGAAAGGATATTACCTACAATCCTGTTATGAAAGAATCGTTTAATGAATTAAAAGTTGTAACAATATCAGCAGGAACAATAGAGGCAAGCGACGAAAAAAAAGGCACTGTTCTTAAACCACTTGATATTGTTACCACTGCAGGAGCTCAAGGAGATATTGTTGGTGCATTAAGGACATTGCCCGGAGCGCAACAGGTTGGCGAATCAGAAGGATTATTTGTGCGAGGTGGAACCGGCAGTGAAACAAAAACTATTATTGATGGAATGAATGTGAACAATCCTTTTTTCAGTTCAATGCCTGATATCGCTTCAAGGGGACGGTTCTCTCCTTTCCTGTTTAAAGGTACCGTATTTAGCACCGGCGGCTATTCCGCACAATATGGACAAGCCATGTCATCCGTGATTGCTTTGGAAACACAAGATCTTCCTGACCAGAGTTCTTCCACACTGGCTATTTCATCTGTTGGGGTTGGCGGTGGACACAATCATTTATGGAAAGAAAAAAATATGAGCGCCGGTTTCGATCTTAACTATACCAACCTATTACCCTATTTTAAAACTGTAAAACAAACACCGGAATATACAGTTGCACCACAGTTTACAGGCGGTTCACTAAACTTTCGAAAAAAGACATCAGCAAGCGGAATACTTAAATTTTATGGATATTTTAATTTATCTGACCTTGGAATAAAAACAATAAGTATTGACAGCACCAATGGGTTCAAAAATTTATTTGAACTTAACAATACGAATGTTTATACGAATCTTACCTATAAAGAACGCTTAGGAGAAAAATGGTTGTTGAACATCGGAGCATCTTACAGCACTAATATTGATAAAATAAAAACATATTTTGATACCATTCGATCGCAAAGCGATCTGTCACAAGGGAGAATGGTGTTTACACGCGGAATCGGGAAACTTTCTATCATTCGTTTGGGCACAGAATATCAATATACGTTTGACGGTTTTAAAATTGATGGTGTCAATAATAATTATTCTTATCACAGGCATACGCATGTGTATGATAATTATTCCGCAGAATTTGCCGAAGCGGACATTTATTTAACTACAAAATTAGTTTGGCGTGCAGGTGTACGAAGTGAATATTCTACACTCATCAAAAAATTAGTGCTTTCACCACGTACCTCTGTAGCTTATAAAATAGGTGGGTTTAGCCAAGTATCATTGGCTTATGGACAATTTTACCAAAAGCCGGACAGGGATTATTTATTTTATCCGCAAATTCCGGGGTATAATAAAGCAACGCACTACATAGCTAATATTCAACATGTGGATGATTTTCATACGTTACGTGCAGAGGTTTATTATAAGCAGTATAATAATTTAACCCGCACTTCTCCTGACTCCACCAACCTTGGATATGGGTATGCCAAAGGACTGGATGTTTTTTGGCGCGACAAAAAAACAATTAAAGGGGTTGACTATTGGATATCATATACTTACCTCGATACAAAACGTATGTATTTAAATTATCCAAAAGAAGTGATGCCTCCTTTTGCTGCGACAAACACCGCAACATTGGTATTCAAAAAATTTTTTGATAAATTAAATTTAAGTACAGGTTTTACATATACCTACGCAAGTGGCCGTCCATATTATAATCCATACAATTTAAATTTTATGGGTGATAGAACCATTGATTATAATTCATTGGGAATTAATGCAGCATACTTACGTCAGATAGGAAGATGTTTTGCTGTGTTAGCTGTTTCTGTAACGAATGTATTTGGCAACCCGCAGATATATGGTTATCATTATTCATACGATTATCAGCGTAGTCAGGCTGTTACACCTCCTGCAAAACGGTCCTTCTTTATTGGTTTGTTCTTGTCATTCGGAGAAAACAGATCAAAAGAAATCATAAATAATAATAATTAAATGAATTATAAATTAAACCAAATCAATAAAATGAAAAAACTAATATCGATTACAACAGCATTAAGTTTAACCCTTTTTGTCACTGCTCAAAATCCAAAATACCTTTCAGCAATGGAAAAAAATATTGCAATTCTTGACACCGTAAAGGGAACGGAGCAATTACAAAATTTGGCCAACGCGTTTGAACGTATTGCCGGTCACGAAAAAACAGAGTGGCTGCCCAGTTATTATGCGGCATATTGTTATGTTATTCAAACACGTAACACCAAAGGAGATATGATAGATACGTATTGTGATAAGGCCGAAGCGTTTATTAATAAAGCAGATTCAATTCAGCCAAACAATTCAGAAATTTATGCACTAAAAGCGCAAATTGCATCCGCACGTATTGGAGTTAACCCAATGACGCGCGGACAAAAATACGGGACTCAAGCGACTATTTTTATAGATAAAGCAAAAGAGTTGGATGCTACAAACCCCCGACCATGGTTACTTGAAGGGGAAAGTAAATTCTTTACTCCTCCCGCTTTTGGCGGTGGAAAAAAGAAAGCGAAATCATCATTTGAAAAAGCGCTTACTCTTTATGAAACCTTTAAACCCGCAAGCTCTATTCATCCAAATTGGGGGAAAAAAGAAGCGGGCTATTTTTTGAAAAAATGCGATGAGTAAAACTTCTCCCTGGGTTTCGCTGATTTTTTCGCAGAGCGCTTCGTTGACTTTTTTATCTGCGCCTTCTCCACAGTTCTATTTTCCGTGGGCTCTGCGAGAAATAAAATTTAGGATGAGATTGAACTTTATAATTAAAAATAATAAAAATGGAAACAAAAGACGAACTTTTAAATGAACAGGAAAGCTTGCGCATCATTCATGAAATGATCGCTTCCGTTAAATGCGGAATAAAAGACAATGGATTTTTTTACCTACTTTGGGGCTGGCTTGTTTTTATTGCGAGCTTATCAAACTACTTTTTACAATTTGTGTTCGGTTTTGATATGCCCTGGCTGCCTTGGGCGATATTAATGCCATTGGGAATGATCACCAGCATGATTGCGGGTGCAAAATTGGAAAAGAAAAAAAAGGTGAAAACTTACATCGATGATTTTCTGAAATATCTTTTGATCGCGTTCTTAGTTTGCCTTTTTATCACATTGTTTTTTATGCAACAATTCCAGCTAAGTTGTTATCCTGTCGTGATGATGCTTTACGGCATCTGGCTTTTTGTTTCGGGTGGCGCGATTCGTTTTCGCCCATTGATAATAGGAGGTGTTATCAACTGGATACTTGCCATTGTCGCTTTGTTTGTTACATTCGATTATCAATTGCTGCTGATCTCAACTGCTGTTTTTTTAGGCTATATCATTCCCGGCCATATTTTAAATTATCAATTTAAACGTGATGTTTAAAGACCTTGATCCGCTATTACATTCACAATTACGATTATCAATTATTAGTTTATTGATCAGTGTAAAGGAAGCGGACTTTAGTTTTCTGAAAGAAAAAACGGCTGCTACAGCGGGTAATTTGAGTGTACAAATTAGCAAATTAGCTGAGGCCGATTATATCACTGTTAAAAAAACATTCAAAGATAATTATCCATTGACCAGTTGTATCATTACAAAAAAAGGGATAAAGGCTTTTGAGGAATATGTGAGAGCGATACAAGTATATATTAAAAAAAATTAATTAACTTTCAATTATTAATATTATGGAAAACAGAGACGAACAACTTTGGCGAATCGCTAAAAAACGTGCGGGGTTTAAAAAACAACTAGTGTCTTATATTATTATAAACGGCTTTTTGTGGGTCATATGGTGGCTCACACAAGGACCAAATAATTATAAAAACGAAGGAATTCCTTGGCCTATCTGGTCTACACTTGGCTGGGGAGTAGGATTAGCTTTTAGCTATTATAATGCTTATCATGATAATCGGGAAAACGATACCATGCGTGAATATCATAAATTAAAAAATAAAGAAGAGAAGTAATTTTTTTATTTTGTTTCCGATAAAGCAAGTACCCGATCGAACTCTTCGGGCTTTACTGCTGATACAGATAAGCGGCTCAGTTTAATAATTTGCATTGAAGCTAATTGTTTATCCGATTTAATTTCCGCTAATGTTACGGGGCGTTGCAACGCTTTGAATGGAGCAATTTCCACCACGCTCCATGCGGTATCATCCGTTGTCGGGTCCTGATAGGCTTCCTTGAGTACCTTCGCGATGCCAACAATAGCAAGCCCTTCGTTGCTATGATAAAAAAATACCAAGTCGCCCTTTTTCATTGCACGCATATTGTTACGTGCAGCATAATTGCGTACGCCATCCCAAACAGCTTTTTTATCTTTTACAAATTTTTTCCAGCTGTATTTAAAAGGCTCTGATTTTACTAACCAATAATTCATATGAACCGATTACGAATTTCTACCAATTTATCGACAGCTAATAATCCCAATGGCTAAGTACTATTTCACAATTTTCCCATTTTCAAACGAAACAATAAAAGCTCCTTGGAAACCTTTCTCGATCATTTCTTTTTTTCGTTTAGCGGCTTCTTCATAGGTGGGAAAATTGCCGCTGAAATATTTTGTTACTCCGTTATCAAGCACAACAACAGAAGGTTCAGTAACTCCTTTTATTTGATGTTTTAAAGTAAACGCGCCTATTTGAACGCGGTATGTTTTGCCGGCAGATGATGGAATAGCTGTAACGGGAACTTTCGTATTTATAGGAGGAGTTGCCGATGCTGTTTTTTTTTCTTCTTTTTTTATTGTAGCCGGTGGTGGAATATTTGCAACGGCTTCTTCTTTTTTAGGGAGTACATTAGCGACCGGAGCAACATTTGGTGGCGGGACCACCGGTATAGGTTCCGGAATTATTGTTTCTGTTGGTGGTTTTTGTTCTTCTTTTTTAACCGGAGGATCTACAGCAGAGGGAGTAGTTGAAGTGATCACTTTTGAGTCTGAGGTTGAAACCGGTGAAGAGGTTATAATAGTTCTATCAGAACCTGTAACAAGCACTGTTTCATTTGTTGTTTCGCTGCCTATCTGAATCGTTTTTGTTTCCAGCTCATATATTTTTCGTTCATCATTAATCAAGTAGGATACTTTACCATTTATATTTTTAATTCCTGAAGCATCTTTTGGAATAGTTACTCTATATGAAATTGTAAACTGATTATCAGCAGGAATTGTGATCCAGATAATTTTTGCGCCCCCATCGGCAAAACTAAAACTTCCGCCTTTACTTTCAATCGCAGTGGCCGTACAACCGGCCGGAATACCTTGAAAAAATTTCATGAATCCCTTGATTTCACCCTTATTGATAGTTGCTTCCGCAATATAATCTCCACCGGGAACAGCAGTAGCAGGGATTTTTTGTGTGACGGTTACTTCTTGTGCAATTAAAGTGTTAATTGCGAAGAGTGAAAAAATGAGAGTGAAATATTTAACCATTTTAGAGGGGGATAAAAATCAGGCAATGATAATAATAAATTCATCCAAAAACTACTAAAAGTATTAGAAACTGTAAACTACTATACAGAAATTGAAAGATAGTCCTTTTATGTAAGACCTCGCTCCTACCTTCTCCAGAGGAGGGTAATAAACTTAAAATGAATTTATTGCTTCACACTTCGTCACTACTCCCCTTTGGAGAGGTCTGGGGGTAAGGTCTAACAAGGGGAATGGAACATTTGTTAAAAAAAGTGTATAGTAGTTTATAGAAACTGTGGGTAAAAGATTGAAGAAAAAAGTTTAAGTATTTACTTGACCGGTTTTTTAACGTATTTTTTCACACGAAGAGAAAGCTCTCTAAAATCAATTGGTTTAGCCAAAAAATCATCCGCTCCCAAATCTAATGAAGAAAGTATAACATCACTTTTATCAAGTGCCGAAATAATAATAACAGGTATTTTATTAAAATAAAATTGTTTTAACATACTCAATAAACTCAACCCTGAAAGGTCAGGCATCATAATGTCGCTTATAATAAGGTCAAGTTTTTTACTTTCCGCTAAATCAAGCGCTTGTAATCCATTTTCGGCGGTTATTACCTCATACCCTTCAAGGGTTAAATGATGCGTTATCGCTTCTAGGATCATTTTATCGTCATCTACTACTAAAATTTTCATAAGAATAAAGTTTTTTATTTTATTAATAACTACTAAGAAGTTTTATTTTATAACACTTCATCTTACCACAATAAAAGAAGCGTTATTAAAATGATCACAAAAATGATACTCAAAAGTTTATACCTGTCTATCTTTTTTTCACCCTTTTCTATCGCTACACTTTCTGATATGTCCAATATTATTTCCTTTATTTTTTGAAATCCGCCTTCTTTTTTTGAAATGTATTCAAAAGCTCCTTCATTAAGGGTTTTCATAGCCGTTTCAATACTTTCCTGCGCTGAAAAAATAACAACCGGCAGGGGTGGATACAAGGAATTTATTTTTTTCAATACCTCTATCCCATTCCATGCGTAAGGAAATTCTGTATCTAAATAATAATCGAGTATCACCAAATCCGGGTTCAACTCCATTGCTTGCAAACAAGCTTCTCCTGTGGAAAAGGTTTTTATTTTCAAATCCGGGATTTCCTTTAATAACCAGGTTTCCAACACCTTTAAATACATCGGATCATCATCAACTATAAAGACTAGTATTTCTTTTTTTGTTTCCATTTTTTCATAAAATAAAAAATATATTTATCGACATCTTTGCGCGAACCAAAAAGCAAAAATTATCAGTACGGTAAAACATACTACACCAAACAGAACATTCATAATAATTTTATTTTTTTTCTTTTCTTTGGTTTTAACATGTCCGGCATCTTCTTTATTATCGATCAATAATGTATCAATGATACTGCTTATTTGTCGAACAGAATCTTTTTCCTTTAATAAATACTCATACACCCCCCCGGCATGCACAAACTCCTGTGCAATGTGAACGTCATGGTTTTCAGTTAAAATCACAACCGCGATGTCCGGATTATATTTTTTTATTTCTTTAAAAGTCTCGAGTCCATTCATTCCGGGCAACCCATAATCCAATATAACCAAGTTAGGATTCATAGATAAATTAGCGATACATTCTTCTCCTGTTTTAAAACTCACAAAACGGCAGGCGCTTTCCTTGGATAACATATAATCCAACATCATAGAATACATTTCGTTGTCCTCTACAATAAAAATTAGTTTATGTTGTACGTGTTCCATTTTGTTTATTTAATAATTCAGATGTGGAAGAAATAGCTAACAATAGCAGCAGCAAAGGCAACAGCCAAGATAACTAATATTACCCGAGTCCAACGTTTATAGCTTTTTAATTCCCCTGTAAGTTGAATACTGTGCATCACATTTTTTATCGCATTCTCTACTCTTAAAAAAACATTCTCGTTTTTTATAACATAATCATATGCGCCATATTTCATTGTGTCAATGGTAACTTGCATGTTATCCTGACCCGAAACCATTATAACAGTAATTCCGGGATCCATCTCTTTGATCTTTCTAAGGACGGAAACACCATTCATCGCGGAAGGATATTGTCCGTTTAAAAAATGGTCAAGAATAACGATATCAGGTTTTTGGTTTAAATTTTTTATACACTCTTCTCCGTTGAGAAAGGAGATAATCTTAACGTTCCGTCTCAGTTTATGTTGGAGATGGTGTTCCATCGATTTGAGAAACATTTTATCATCATCCACTAAAAAAACAGAAAAAGGCTTGCCCATTATTCTTGTTCCTGTATTTACAGAAATGATAGAATTTTCACTTATTTGATCCATTTTTTTTCGAGAGTTAGCATAAGAAACGTTACTTTTTTTACATAAATGTACGAAGAGTCTCTTCCGCGTTCACCTTTATTTCGGTAGATAGGTTTCTTGAATAGGTAAACGGCAACAAACTATGGGTGAGGAAAAGAGCGATAACTCTGTAAATAGAGCGTAATTTTAATTCGTGGTTTTGCAAACAGTAGGTTGTTGCCATTGGCGCCTCAGCTGGCGGTTTGGAGGCGATCACAAAATTGCTTAATAATCTTTGGCCAACCACAGTAATGGCAATTGTGTATATACAACATCTTGATCCTACACCTGAGGGTATGCTTGCATCACTTTTATCTTCCCAAACAAAAATGAAAGTGGAGGAAGCAAAGAATCGAGGAAGAATAAACGTCTCCACCCTTAATCTCTCTCTCCTTCGACAAATGCTTAGGAGAAACTCCGAGAGGGGGCTGTGAACTGCGAAAATTAAATCATTTCCTTTTTTAACCCTGCGCATTCCTCTGCGGTTAAACAACCCCTTTTATTTGTATTTTTACTCCGCTCAATGAAAAAACTATTTTACATTTTATTTATTTTATTCACTCCTCTCATTTGGAGAGGGGCCGAAATTTTTTCACAGCAGAATCTGCCTTTGAACAGAGAATGGGGGTTGAGTCATGAAAAATTTTATTCCTTTATAAAAGAAATAAAGGATTCTAGTTTTGAAGATAAATTCGCATACACAATAATAACTCACGTATCTACCGCTTCCTGCTTTAAACCTTACATCGTTTCACCAACCCGTCAGAAAAAAGATAAATCAAAATCTTTACTCTACAGAAAATTTAAAAAAGAAAGCCTTTTCATCGTAAACGATACAGCCGATAAATTTTACTTAACCCTTGATCCGCTATTTAACTTTCAGGCAGGAAAAGATGTTGCGGATAAAACAGGGGAAAAACTTTATACCAACACACGCGGGTTTTTATTGCGGGGCGCTATCGGCAAAATTGCATTCGAATCATCGTTTTATGAAAATCAATCCACATTCCCTCAATACATTGATGATTATATTAAAAACTCAAATAATTTATTTCCACAAAAAGCGAGTTATGATTTAGCAGTAATTCCGGGACAAGGCCGTTCAAAAATGTTTCACACATATGGTTATGACTATGCCATGGCTTCAGGGTATGTTTCTTACTCCCCAAATAAAATAATAAATATACAAGTAGGCAACGGAAAACATTTTGTGGGTGATGGATATCGTTCTTTGTTATTATCAGACAATGCTTTCAATTATCCTTATGCACGGATTACAACTACTTACAAAAATATTCAATACACTAGTTTATATACCTCTTTTATGAACCTTACTGATGGCGGGGTTAAAACCCCTCCTAGCACTGAACGTTTATTTCAGAAAAAAGTGGGAAACTTTCAACTGCTCAGTGTGAATTTTTTCAAACGTTTGCAATTAGGTTTGTTTCAAGGAATGATCTGGGAAGCTGCTGATTCAACCAATCGGCAACATGTTAATTTTAATACGTTTGATCCTATAATAGGTGCAAACACGGCGATGTATGGATTACACAATAAAAATAATATAGTGTTAGGCCTTACACTGAAATTAAAGATCACTAATTCTATTTCGCTTTACGGACAATATATGCTGGATGATGCATCTTCAAAAAATAATGCTGGAGGAATAAAAAATAAAAGCGGTTACCAGGCAGGCTTAAAATATTTTGATCTATTCACAATTAAAAATTTGCATTTGCAATTGGAATATAACACCATTAGGCCTTACGCCTACGCTGCTGCTGCCCCACAACAAAGTTATACACATTATAACCAGCCGTTAGCACATCCATTAGGCGCTAATTTTAATGAAGTAGTTGGTTTTATTAATTATCGGTTAAACGATTTTTTTATTGAAATAAAAATGAATTACGCTATAAAAGGAGCTGACAGCAGTTCATTCAATTATGGTGGAAATGTATTTAAATCTGATAATTTATTTGCTCCTAAGCAAGATCTAAGCAATATTCAAACTACTCAAGGAGTAAAAACTACTATTATGTATCAGGATATTCATATCGGTTATTTGGTGAATCCTTCAACAAATTTTAATATTGTAGTTGGTGTTTCTAACCGTACTTCAAAAACAGATAAAACAACAAGTACTACACAATTTGTTTATTTGGGAATAAGAACATCACTTGCGAATTTTTATTTTGATTTTTAATAATATCTCCTCCCCTTCAAGGGAGGATGGGAGGGACTCATGGAAATATTAATACTCGTTTTTACTACATCTTTTTTGGTTGTGTTGCTTTCAACACCATCATTAATTAAAGTGGCCATCCTTAAGCGTTTGTTTGACGCGCCCGGCGATACACGTAAATTGCATACACGCATGATCCCGACAATAGGTGGTATCATTATTTTTGCGGGCACTTTATTTTCGTTCTCACTTTGGTTCCCCAGTCAAAAAATTCATGATCCAATTCAGTTGTTCAATGCAATGAATGATTATAAATTTATTGTTACTACGTTACTCGTAATGTTTTTTGTCGGGGTTAAAGATGATATTATCGGTACTGCTCCGGTAAAAAAATTGGTAGCGCATGTATTGGTAGGAATGGTGTTAGTGCTTATGGCAGACATTCGTATTGTAGGATTGCATGGAATTTTTGGAATAGACGTGATACCTTATTGGGCAAGTGTTTTTTTATCGTTGTTCACTTATATTGTAGTTGTAAATGCGTTTAATTTAATTGATGGCGTTGATGGATTAGCCGCAGGTGTCGGCTTTATTGCATCATCGGCGTTTGGCGCTTGGTTTGCATTAGCCGGTGATTACGTAATGGCAAGTTTAGCAATCTCATTATCAGGTTCTCTCTTAGCGTTCCTGATGTTTAATTTTTCGCCTGCCAAAATATTTATGGGAGATTCAGGGTCTTTGACCATTGGTTTGATCATTGCTATCCTTGCAATTAAACTTGTAGGTTTTGATGTAAGCTCCATAAAAAATCAGTTTATTTTAAACACATCTAAACCAATTTTTGTGATGGCAGTATTAGCGTACCCCTTGGTGGATACGTTGCGTATTTTTATTTATCGTGCTGTACGAGGTGTTTCACCGTTTTCCGCCGACCGGAATCATATACATCATCGCCTGATCGATATTGGCTGTAGCCATAAAAAAACAACAATGATACTCTATATCATAAACATTTTTATAATTGGCCTTACACTTTCTTTAACTTATTTCAGCGCCACTTACTCTCTGTTAATAGTTGGTGGAACAGCATTGGCCTTAGCGCAAATACCCTTTTTTATCACTAAAAAGAAAAATCGTATCAATGAAAATGAATAAAAAATTTCATCGAGCGAAGTCATTTCGAGTTTACCGAGAAACGTGTGCCAGCAAAGCTTTCAATAATTTATTAAAATATCTTCTACTCTTTTTATTCATTCTCTTAACTAAATTATCCGGTGCTCAACAATATAATTATACACTCAACCGCGATTATTTGTGGGGATTTGATAATTATTATAACAACAAAGACGAAAAATCTCAAACCTTTGTAAAGCCTTATCGATACAACGATATAAAACAAATAAAAGATTCAACAGCTGCGTTCCCGCGATTGCTTTCCGGAACAAAAGCAGAAGAGCGTGATAAAAAAGCAAAATCACAGATTGGAGTTTATCCATTAATTACGGCACAAGGCGGTTATCAACTTACCTCGCCATCCCGTTCAACAAATGATCTGGCAATTGGCGGAAACCTGATTGGAAACATTGGTGAAAAATTTGCTTTCAACTTTAAAGCCCTTGTGGGGAAAGCCACTTACACTAGTTATACTGACTCTGTAATAAAACAAACACACGTTATTCCAGGAATTGGTTATGCTTATCGCAGAAATAATGACTCTTTAAATCCTCAATATGCTTATCAATATTTTTCAGGGTACCTCTCCTACTCTCCCAATAAAATTTTTAATCTGCAAGTAGGCAAGGATAAACATTTCTGGGGCGATGGTTACCGTTCCTTATTTTTATCAGATGTGGCAGCGCCTTATCCTTATTTAAAAATTACCACTAATATATGGCATTTCACGTATGTGAATCTATATACTATTATGAAAGATGTTACCAATCCTTCCGGCTTGAAAAAAGATTGGCTGACTAAATATGCCACTTTTCATTACCTGGGATGGAACGCAACCAAACGAATTAATATCGGTTTGTTCGAATCCATTGTCTGGCAGGGTACGGATGGAAACCGTTACAGAGGTTATGATGTAAATTATTTGAATCCGATAATGTTCTTCCGTCCAACTGAATATTCTTTGGGTTCAAGCGATAACGCATTAATTGGTTTAAGTTTTAAAATAAAATTATTTAAAAAACAACAGTTGTATGGTCAACTGTTATTGGATGAATTTTTATTGAAGGAGGTGATCGCGCAAAATGGTTGGTGGGGCAACAAACAAGGGATTCAGGCAGGATTCAAGAGCTTTGACCTGTTTAAAATAAAGAAGCTTAACTTTCAAACGGAATATAATTATGTACGCCCTTATACGTATTCTCACGGAAGTGTACAACAAAATTACGGGCATTTTAACCAACCTTTAGCACATCCGCTGGGCGCTAACTGTGTTGAATCGGCAACATTTTTAAATTACAGGTATAAAAGATTTTTTATTGAAGCGAAGTGTGTGTATGCGGTATATGGCGCTGATAGCGCTTCTACTGATTATGGTAAAAATATTTTTATTTCCTATAATATGCGCCCTTCCGAATATAGAAATTTTACTACACAAGGTTTTAAAACCAATCTGATCACCGCATCATTGCGCGGGGCATATATATTGGATACACGAATGAATCTGAAAATTGAATTGGGCGCATCTTATCGGATTGAGCAGACTGCTTATGCAACAAGTAAAACTCCTTATATCTTTATTGGCATCTGTTCTGACTTAAGTAATTTGTATAGTGATTATTGAGTTAGTTGAATGTTTATATTAGAAAGCTATGTATGTAATTGGGAATGATGACGTAGGCATAATAACTACGCCTGTTAGTGTTTTAGTGAAAAAGATGTAAATTAATTTTTAATAAGAAATGAAACAGCTTTGTAGAAATACTAGCGGTTTTATTTTTTATTGGGTAGTGCTAAGTTAAATGTATGTTGGCGCAAAAACCTGACAGATTAAATTAGCTATATGTATAGAACCGACAAAAACCACAATAATGACATAAATAAAATATTAATTTTGCATTTCACAAAATTAATACTCACAGCATTCAGTAATAAATCATGAAAGCGAAAGAAAAAATAACACCTACGTTTCTTACTGGCGGTGGCAAAATGGGAGAGCTTATCCGTTCATTTGATTGGTCAAAAACTGCTGTTGGCAGTCCTGATACATGGCCGCAGAGTTTGCGTATCGCAGTAAGTATTATGCTCGATTCTCCTTTTGGTATGTACATAGCTTGGGGCAACGAATATATTCAATTGTATAACGATGGTTACCGTCCTATTCTTGGCGCCACAAAACATCCGCAGGCATTGGGTATCAGCACACGCAAAACTTTTGCAGAAATATGGCCTACCATAGGGCCAATGTTTGAAGGTGTAATGCAGGGTACACCGGTTGGCTTTCCCGACTTTACTTTGCAATTAGACAGGAATGGATTTTTGGAAGATTGTGTGTTTGATTTCTCCTACAGTCCTATCCGGTTAGATGATGGTGAAGTAGGTGGCGTGCTGGTTACCGTAATTGAAACCACAGAAAAAGTAAAAGCAGCAAAGGCACTTAAAGAAAATGAACAAGATTTACAATTTGCTATTGAAGCAACCGAGTTAGGCATTTGGGATTTAAACCCTGCCACCAATAAGTTTAGAGGCAACAGCCGTTTAAAAGAATGGTTTGGGCTAAAGCCGGAGGAAGAAATAGAACTGCCGCTTGCCATGGCAGTTATTGCAGATAAGGACAGGGACAAAGTAACAGCCGCTATACAAACGAGTTTGCAATTTTCTTCTGGAGGGTATTACGATATTATTTATACAATCATTCATCCGCAAACAAAAGATGAAAGAATTGTACGGGCAAAAGGGCGTGCATCTTTTAACGATGAATGGATTGCTTACCGGTTTAATGGAACCCTGCAGGATGTTACAAAAGAAATGGTGGCCCGCCGGTTGCTTATAGAAAGCGAACAGCGTTTAGGTAATGAGCGCCTGGTGCTATATAATTCTTTTATGAATGCCCCTGCAGGCATTGCCATTTTAAAAGGCGATACGCACATTTATGAATTTGCAAATGCTGAATACGAAAAATTAGTTGATAGAAAAATAACCATCGGCAAAACCGTTCAAGAGCTTTTTCCAGAAATAGAACAACAGGGTTTAATAGATATTCTTAACCAAGTTTTTTCAACAGGCGAGCCATTCATCGCTAATGAATTTCCTGTTGAATTAATCAATGAAAGAACTGGCAAACCGGTTTTGCGCTATTATAATTCAGTAATACAGCCATTGAAGGACGAAAAAGGAAATACGGAAAGATTATTATCTCATGGAGTGGAAGTTACACAACAGGTTGAAGCACGTAAACAAATTGAAGAAAGCGAAAAACGTTTCAGCATGTTGGCGGACAGCATTCCAAATCTTGCATGGATGGCTTATGCTGATGGCAACATATTTTGGTATAACCAGCGATGGTATGATTACACTGGCACTACACTCGTTGATATGGAAGGATGGGGTTGGCAATCGGTTCACGACCCTGAAGAACTTCCCAAAGTGCTTACTACATGGGAGGCATCCATCGAAACAGGGCAACCGTTTGAAATGGTGTTTCCTTTAAAAGGCGCTGATGGCAAATTCCGTCAATTCCTCACCCGGGTATTGCCGGTTTTTGATAGCGAAAACAAAATTTACAGATGGTTTGGGTCCAACACAGATATAAGTAAACAAATAGAAGCAGAAGAAAAAATAAAAGAAAGCGAAGCCAAATTCAGAACGCTGTCCGAAACTATTCCTCTCATGGTATGGACAGCCACACCGGATGGAAAGAAAAATTTCTTTAACCACTTTTTTCTCGATTACACGGGCTTATCTTTTGAAG
>JBBSPS010000012.1:0-36788 GCA_038258655.1 Bacteroidia bacterium | reverse complement strand
TTGTTGTTGTACTTAACCTGATAAGGTTAGTGCAACAGCACGCCTTTACTTTTTTAAATTTCTGGATTAATAAAGTCGGCTGTTTTCTTTTTCAAAAATTTTATAGAATTGATTGGGGCGGACTTTTTGAGTGAACCCTAAGTATTCCGAGAAAAAACAGAACACTTGGCATATCAATTTTACGAAGTGCGTGAAGAACGGAATATGAGTTTTTGTCGCTTTCGTCTTTGTCTTTGTGAATGAGTTCGGAGATCATCCAAAGCAATCCCAAACCAAAGAGCATTCCCATGAATGGGGGTAAATGAGTAATTGTTTTAAAAACCGGAACAAAAAGCAAAATGCCAAGCCCTGAAAAGAAAATTATATTTCTCTGTGATGAAGTTGCTATTGGTTTGTCATGATTTGATTCTGCATTTGGCCTTTCGGTGTTGCCTTTAAGCATAAATGAAACAACAACAAGTGGCACAATCAAACAAACCAAACTTGGAAGAATTAACTTTATAATAATATTTTTTGTTGTTACCTGTCCGCCAATCCAAAGCATTGTAGTTGTAACATCTCCGATGGGCGACCATGCGCCTCCTGCATTTGCGGAAATTACAACCATTCCAATAAATAACATTCTATCATTTTTGTCAGAAATGAGTTTTCGCATTAATGAAACCATTACAATTGTTGTGGTAAGATTATCCAAAACAGCTGATAGGAAAAACGAAAGAAAGCAAATTATCCAAATAAGTTTTCGTTTGTTGGTTGTAGTAATAGCATTGGTGATTAATTCAAATCCATCGTGTGCATCAATGAGTTCTACAATAGTCATTGCCCCCATAAGAAAAAAAAGTATTCCCGAAATTTCTCCCAGGTGTTCGGTTAATTGTTCCGAAATGTGGTGAGCATCACCACAAAAAAAAACATAAAGTGTCCAACACAAAACACCGGTGAGTAAAGCTGTCGCTGCTTTATTTATGTGCAACGAGTGTTCCAGGGTTATAATTAAATATCCAAGAATAAATACTATTATAATGGCAATTTCCATTTATCTTATTTTTTAGTTTTGAATGTTTGACATAGTTCTGATTAAGTTCGCAGCCCATGAATAAATGTTATTTCCAACAATTACCTGCCGCATTTGTTTCATTCGCTGATGTTGTTCTTCTCCTGACATTTCCAATGCTTGCTTGATAGCGTCTGCTGATTTTTTAATGTCATAAGGGTTAATGATAATTGCTCCGTGTAATTCTTGTGAAGCCCCCGCAAAACGGCTTAGGATAAGCGTTCCGTCATTATTATTTCGTGCAGCCACAAATTCTTTTGCTACAAGGTTCATTCCGTCATGCAAGGATGTAACCATACATAAATTTGCCGAAGCATAAAATGGTGTTATTTCTTCGTGGCTGTGATGCCGTTTTAATAATAGTATTGCTTTCCAGTTTTTTGATTTGAAACGCCAGTTAATTCTGTCGGCTTCTTTTTCAACGGCACTTACCATATCCGAATAACTTTTGAGCAAGGTGCGGCTCGGAGCGCCAATTTGCACAAAAGTAAATTTGCCCTGATAGGATGGATTTTTTTCTAAGAACCGTTCAACGGCAAGGAATTTTTCTATGATCCCTTTTGTATAATCAATTCTATCAACACCAATGCCCATATATTGCGCTGTGATACCGTGTTCGTCAAGAAGTTGGGAAGAAGATTTTATTTGGGGGGAAGTGCTATCGTAATCTTTTATTGTAAATGCGATACTAATTGGAAATGGCTTAACGAATGTTGACTGACCTGCTATTTTCACGGAAAAGTTTTCCCATGACACTCTTGATTCAAGTGCATTATTTACGGTTTCAAGAAAATGATTGCAATGATATTGCGTGTGAAAACCAATTAGATCCGCACCGAGCATTCCCCTCAATATTTCTTTTTGCCAGGGACAAATACCAAATGATTCAGGATTAGGCCAGGGAATGTGCCAAAAGATAGCAACTTTAGCATTGGGCTTTTCTTTTTTAATCAGTTCGGGCAATAAAGCAAAATGATAGTCCTGAATTAAAATAAAAGGCTGTTCTTCGTCTGCTGTTTCCTCTAACACTGCTTTGGCAAAATCTTCATTCACTTTTTTATAATAATGCCAGTCTTCCGTTCGGAAAGTAGGACGTGTATGTGCAATATGACAAAGCGGCCACAATCCTTCGTTTGAAAATCCATAATAAAAGTGGTCTTCTTCTTCTTTTGTCTGCCACAATCTTTTTAACGTATATTTCGGAGCTTCGGGAGGAACCTGAATTTTGTCGTTTTTATCAACAGTTTCTTTATCTGCGTCCCCTGTTCCTGATGCAATCCATAATCCGCCACAGGCTGTCAATATTGGCTCCATTGCTGTAATCATACCGCTTGCAGGTACAATACATTTAATATTTTTTCCTTCATGAATGTGCATATAGGGTTCGCGGTTGGAAACAACTACCATTTTCCTGTTCTGCAAAAGATTTCCCACTTCTATTTTCAGCCGTTCGGGTGTCCAGATTGCTTCGGCATTGGTTCTTAGTTGTGCTTCTTCTTCGGCAATGGCTTTTGCTTCGTGCATCGCTTTTGCGATATGGACAATTTCTTTATGCAAAGGAGCAAGAAAATTTGCAGGAGGGTGTTGCTTTAATTGTTCCAAGTTACCCATTCGTGCTGCCTTTACCCAATCTACAATTTTATTTATCGGGCTGAAAATTCCCCAACGAATTATTAAAACGGTAATGAATGATACGACCAATGCCTGAAGAAACCACCGGAAAAAATTCCGCAACCAAATTCCGCCAATTATGTTATCAATATATTCTACGTCTGCATAGATAACAATTGCATTGTTAGATATGTTTTGTTGTTGGAATGGTTTAGTGTATTGAAAAATACTTTTACCGTTTGCAGTGAAGTAATTCCCCTGCGATGTATCAGAGGCAATGGATTGCATGATATAATCAAGAGAATATTGGATGAAAGGAGAGGCAGCACGATTAACAATTATACTGTCATTGGTATAATAAATAGCAATTCCAAGCAAGTGATATTTATTGCTTATGCTGTCCATAACTTGCTCAATCTGCTCTTCCTGATCGTTTTGGCTGATAAAAGATAAGTTGTTTTGATTTAACTCATCAGCAATTTCTGCTGTTCGCATCTCAAGTGCATTGTTGAGCTTTGCTCTTTCGGTCGAAATCTGATAGAATGTAAAACCAAACGCCACTAACCCAACGGCAAGAATAATGGAAATGATGAGTGCAACATTTAATCTCATTGTTTTAATTTATTAGAAAATTCATTTATTAATCGCACAAAAACTGCGTTGGTCCATGCAAATCCATTTTGTGTTTTGTATCTGTCAGGGTTATAAACTCCGACCTTACAGTTAACAACATCATGCTTTTCCCAGAAGTTACCGGTTTCAGAAAAAAGTTTAACATTCATGTCTAACCATTTTTTAGCAATTCTTTCAGCATCTGATTGGAAGCCGTAATTTAGTAATCCTTTGATTACAATCCATTGCTGACAGGGCCAACCGTTAGGATAGTCATGCTGTTTAACTTCATCCGACAATCCTTTTGATTGGGTGTTGGCTATGCCTCCGTCACATTCAAAAAGAGGAAGTATTTTATCTCGGATGAGTTGTGCCTGTTTTTTAGTGGCAAGTTTTGCCCACAAGGGATAAAAACCCGCTACCGAAAAAAAATTGCTTTGTCGTTTAAGGTTTTTATTGTAGTCAAAAAAGAAATTCAACTTGTCGTTCCACATGAGCGATACAATATTTCTTTTTCTTTTTTCTGCTTGCTCTTGATAATATTTACTCTTAGGGTGATTTTTTAGCAAGCCATAAATTTTCGATAAATCAGTTTCATATTTGTATAAGCAAGTGTTCAAATCAATTGGAAGATATTCCAGACAGCGGTCATTAAAACGTGAGGTCATATCCCAGCCCGACTCATGTTCCGCCCCTAAATGAGTAATGTAATGGTCGCAATAGCGTGAAAGTCCTTTATAAACAATATGTTTTTCTGTTAAATTTTTATTCATCCAGTATTTTTGGAGTTCCAATTCTGCCACCTTACTTGTTTTTCTCAACCATGCTGTGTCTTTATCAACTGCGAAAACTTCAAGGATCATAGAAGTTAGGAATGGGATTTGAGAAGTTCCTAAATTATAATACCTGTTTCTCATGGGAATAATACCGAAACGATTGAAAAGAAAACATAAATTATCAACCATTCCTTTTGCAAGAGAAATTCTGTTGGATTTTACTAAGCCCAGAATAGTAAAATAGGTGTCCCAATAGAACTGGTCGTTTTTGAAAATAATCTTGCTATTGGGAGCAACAAATTTATTAGGTAGGCCAAAATGAAGTTGTTTGTCCTGGGGGCGATAACAAATAATACTATCCCAGTAATGCTCAATATAGTTCAGACATCGTGTGTATTTCTTTTTTTGCATCATTATTTTTCAAAAGCAATTTGTATAAAAAAACTTTTTTTCTATTCACAAAGTATATTACAGTTGTTCCAATAGTAATAGTACTTGCTCTACTGTTTCCAATCTGTGTTTAGCTAAGGTATCTCCTTGCCCAACTTTTATGGTCACTGCATTATCGTTATCGGCTAAAAAAGCAAACATTTCTTCATCAGTTACATCATCTCCTATTGCTAAAATATAATCGTAATTACTCTGCTCTACTATTTTTTTTACTGCTATTCCTTTACCAACTTCTTTTGATACTATTTCCACAACTTTATTCCCGTCTAATATTTTCAGATCACTGTCAGGGATAATATTCTCTAATAAATGTATTAACTTTCTTGAATGAGTATATCCTAATTCCGGTTCTGCATTTCTATAATGCCATGTCAGAGAAAAGTGTTTTTCTTCAATGAATGACTTCGGGCATGTTAAGGTAATTTGGTTCATTATGTGTAGAATTTCCTTCTTCCATAAACCAATATCATTAATCTGCTTTTTCCATTCACCGTTTTCTTTAGCCATTGCCCCATGTTCAGCAACAATATCAATTGGTAAATAGCCTAAGAATTTATCAATATCGCGGTGAGGTCTGCCGGATATAATAACCACTTTAGTTTGTGGTTTGCTGATTATTCTTGTTAAAATAGTTAATAAATTTTCAGAAGGTATTGCTTTTTCAGGAACGGGATAAAAATCAGTGAGGGTTCCGTCATAATCGAGCAGAATCAGTTTATTAGTTCCATTTCTATATTTTTTCATGTTTTTTTCTACCATAACATAAAAACCCCTCCTGCTTTACCTTTTATATTCACCTTTAGTATTGATTGCTTATTTTTCCTTCTTTGAATGCCTCCTGAGTAAGCCTTTATATCACCGAGATTGTCTTCAATCAGCAATATTTTAATCAAAGTTAAATTTTTTGAATCACTCATTTTAGTTTTATTTTATATTTATGCCATTGGAACATACGGATAATTGATGATAAATCGATGAATTTTCGATGAATGAGCCTTAATTTATAGGTAAACAGATTTTTTGCAATCTTTTCGAAAGTATTACCTTGGCATAAAAATTGAGTACTTTTGTTGAATAATCGCCTTTAATGAAAATGCTTCTTAATATATTCCTGTCGTTAAACCTGCTGATCGGGCAGGCGGGAGTAATGCTGCACTATCATTATTGCCCCATGATGAAAAAGGCAGATGTATCTATTAATGATACTAAGGCTGCTTCCTCATGCTGTGGAAATACTTCCGCTTCCTCATGTTGCAAACACACTTATAAGTTCATACAATTAAAAGATCACTTTTTTAGTAGCAGCCAATTAAAAGTTGAAAAAAACGAAGTGGATTTTTCTTTTGTTTCTTATGCTCCGATAGTTAATTTTTATAAAAATGAATCAATAAAGCATATTTTCACCGATTCATCTCCTCCTCCATTTAAAACCCCTGTTTTTCTTCGTAACAGGGCATTACTAATTTGATTCTACTTTTCGTATATATCCCATTAGCGATAGTTAATGGTTGAATGGCTATGCTTTTCAGCATGGTCAATTGTCATTTTATACCTTTAACAATTAAACACAAAATTAATATGAAAAAAATTGTCGTTTCAGCAGCTTTAGCTGTTATCGTAAGCACCGGTTTCATTGCCTGTAATAATTCTTCTACAAAAAAAGAGGATGCAAATACAAGTCAGCAATTTAATCTTGACACAACAAAACTAAAAACTGATGAAGCATTTTACCAATGTGAAATGCACCCGGAAGTATTATCTGACCAACCAGGTTCTTGTCCGAAGTGCGGAATGGATTTAGAAAAAATCAAAAAAAAATAAATTTTAACCCTAAAACAAAATACAATGAAAACTAAAATCTTAATCGCAGCGCTCATTATGAGCATAACAAGTGTATTTGCTCAAACTAAAAACAGTAAAATAGAACAGAAAGTAGAAATAAAAACCTCATCCGTATGTGGAATGTGTAAAGCAACCATCTCAAAAGCGATGAAAAAAGAGGCTGGAGTGATTGCTTCTACGCTGGATCTGAAAACCAGTGTGTTAACTGTAAACTACGATCCGTCTAAAACAACTCCTGAAAAAATAAGAAAAGCTGTAACACTTGCTGGCTATGATGCTGACGATATGCCTGCGGATTCAGCTGCTTACAGCAAACTTGATGGTTGTTGTAAAAAAGATAATCAAGTTGAAAAAAATAAACCAATGCAACTAACACGGTTCATCTTAGCGATAGTATTGTGCAGTTTGCTTAACAGAGCAGCTGCACAAATACCGCTTTCATCATATATTGATACTGCATTAAAAAATAATCCTTCCTTATATATCCTCTGCCGTAACTTATTTCATTGGCTCCGGCTGGGGAGCAGCTTCATTGATTATGCCTTTCGCAATTCCACTTGCAGTATTGGTTAGTTCAAATATTCCACTTTGCGTTGCCGCTGTAATCACAGGAGGAACATTTGGAGATGTTACTTCACCGGTTGCGGGAATGACTAATATGTCGTCTAACATAGTTCATGCTGACCATGAAAAGTATTTAAAATATGCCAGTCCTTATAATTTCATTGCAGCCGGTATTGCGGTAGTTTTATTTTTAATAACCGGATTTATTTATCACTAATGAAAATGAAAAAAATAATAGTCGCAGCATTTGTTCTCGCCATTTTAGGAACAGCAGGTTATTTCATTTATACCAAATGGATGTACCTCACTAATAGCGAAGAAAGAGCGAATGCAAAAAAAGACAATTCCGATATTGACTACTATCACTGTGGTATGCACCCTCAGATTACCAGTGATAAGCCAGGCAAATGTCCTATTTGCGGAATGGATTTAACTCCGGTGTATAAATCCAATACGATGAATGATTCAATGAGTAAAGGCATGGTAAGTATAGATCCTGCAATGGTTCAGAACATTGGCGTAAAAACAGAAATAGTAAGCAAAAGAAAACTCACTCATACCATACGAACAATCGGCAGGGTGGATTATGATGAAACAAAACAAAGCGTTATCACTACAAAGTTTTCGGGATATGTTGAAAAACTATATGTGGATTATACCGGAAAGTCTGTACAGCAAGGCCAGCCTTTGTTTGAAATATATAGTCCTGAATTAGTTGCAGCACAGCAGGAATATTTACAGGCAATGCGATATGGTAAAACGATGCAGTCTGCCAATGATTCAGCTCTAAGTGGTGGAGCAAATGACTTGCTGCAAAGCTCAAAGAGAAAATTGTTGTATTGGGATATTTCTCCTGCACAAATAAGAGAATTGGAACAAACTGGAAATATCAAAAAAACACTAACCATTTATTCCCCTTTTTCAGGAATAGTAGTAGAAAAAAATGTCGTTGAAGGAATGCAGATACAGGCGGGCGCTAATTTGCTGAAACTGGCTGATGTTTCTAAAATGTGGATTTATGCCGATGTGTACGAAAACGAACTTTCATGGGTGAAGAACGGAGAAGAAGCAAGCATTGAATTACCAAGCAATCCCGGAACCACAATAAAAGGCAAAGTATCATACATTTATCCCTATCTGCAAGACCAAACACGCACAGCCAAAGTACGTATAGAATATTCCGATAAAAACCAACTGCTTAAAAAAGATATGTATGTAACGGTAAACATTATGCCAACAATATCTATAAATGCAATTGCGGTTCCCGAACAATCGGTTATACATAGTGGCAGCAGGGATATTATTGTGATGGCATTGGGAAAAGGAAAATTCATGTCTATGGAAGTAAAATTAGGAGTGCTGACCGATGGCTATTATGAAGTAAAAGAAGGCTTGAAGGAAGGTGATACCATTGTAACATCTTCACAGTTTTTAATTGATTCGGAAAGTAATTTGAAAGCAGGAACTTCATCCATGCAGGGAATGAACATGGAAGGAATGTCAATGCCCAAAACGGATTCGATAAAAAAATAATTTCCGATGAAAAAACTAATTGAGTGGTCAATTGATAATAAATTCTTCGTAATACTCATTACGATTGCATTAATCATTGGAGGAGTATATGCTATAAAAAACATCAAGATTGATGCTATTCCCGATTTAAGCGATGTGCAGGTAATTGTTTACACTGAATATCCTGGACATGCAGCGGAACTTGTAGAACAGCAACTCACTTATCCTCTCACTACGGCATTGGTCTCCGTACCAAAATCAAAAATAGTGCGTGGATATTCCTTCTTTGGGGTATCAATGGTGTATGTGATTTTTGAAGACGGTACTGATCTATATTGGGCGCGAAGTCGGGTACTGGAATATTTGAATTATGCCTCCGCAAAGCTACCGTCAAATGTAAAACCTACTATTGGCCCGGATGCAACGGGATTAGGTTGGGTGTATCAATATGCACTTACGAGCGATAAGCACGATTTAAGTGAGTTACGTTCTATACAGGACTGGTATTTACGCTATGCACTCACAAGCGTTGAAGGTGTTTCCGAAGTAGCAAGTATTGGAGGCTATATGCGAAATTACAGGGTAACGGTTGATCCTGTGAAGATGCAGGCTTATGGAATTACCTTACAGCAGGTGGAAAATGCCATAAAACGAAGTAATAGTGATGTAGGTGGAGAAACTATTGAGATGGGAGAAATGGAATTTATGATCCGAGGGAAAGGTTATTTAAAATCGCTGAATGATTTCAATAAAATTCCTGTTGGTGTGAGCAAGCCACAGTCTATGCCGGCTACTGCACAACCAATAAATAGTTCTTCTTCCTCCATGAATGGAAGCGAGACAATGAACAGTTCTGAAAATTCACAACCCAATATTCCTTCATCCCAGGCTCCTTCAATAAATGGTTCCGGTACTCCAATTTATCTTGAACAAATTGCAACGATCAACATAGAGCCTTCTTCCCGCAGAGGTATTGCAGAATTAAATGGCAAGGGTGAAACTGTGGGAGGCGTTATCATTATGCGGGATAAAGAAAATGCAACGGCTACCATAGAAGCAGTAAAGAAAAAGTTGGTTGAATTAAAAGCAGGCTTACCTCCTGATGTAAAAATTACTACGGTCTATGACCGTTCATCTTTAATTGAAAGAAGCGTAGAAACATTGCGGAATAAATTGATTGAAGAAGCGATCATCGTTTCGCTTGTTTGCTTATTGTTTCTTTTTCACTTCCGCAGTGGGCTTGTCGCCATTATTATGCTGCCCATTGCAATCCTTTTGTCTTTCATCATTATGAATATGCAAGGCATTAACGCTAACATCATGTCCCTTGGTGGAATTGCAGTAGCCATCGGAACAATGGTGGATGCCGCTATTATAATGATTGAAAATGCTCACCGGCATATTGAGCATAGTGAAGGGAGCGATAAAAGCCGCTGGCAGATAATTAAAGAATCGGCTGTTGAAGTAGGGCCATCTTTATTCTTTTCTTTACTTGTTATCACCGTTTCCTTCTTCCCTATTTTTACTTTACAAGAGCAAGAAGGACGTTTGTTTAAACCACTTGCCTTTACCAAAAGCTATGCTATGGGTGCAGCGGCATTTCTTTCTGTTACGCTTGTGCCTGTATTAATGGGATTACTTATAAGAGGGAAAATCCCTAAAGAGGAAAAGAATCCGGTGAACCGCTTAATGATAAAATTATACCATCCTGTTTTAAATTTTGTATTGCGTTTTAAAAAATCTGTTTTGCTCGTTGCTCTGCTATTACTTGCTTTAACAATTATTCCATACAGCAAGCTCGGCTCAGAATTTATGCCTCCTTTATGGGAAGGCGACATGCTTTACATGCCTTCCAGTTTCCCTGGGATCTCTATTACGAAAGCTAAAGAAGTTTTACAACAAACGGATAAAATTATCAGCACGTTTCCCGAAGTACAGAATGTGTTTGGTAAAATGGGCAGGGCTGAAACTTCTACTGATCCTGCTCCGCTCGATATGGTAGAAACTACCATCATGCTTAAACCTGAAAGTGAATGGCGGGCTGGAATGACACCTGATAAACTCATTCAGGAAATGGATAGGGCATTACAGGTTCCTGGATTAACAAATGTCTGGACAATGCCTATAAAAAACCGTATAGATATGCTTAGTACAGGGATTAAAACACCTGTGGGAATAAAAATTGGCGGAGCAGATTTGCGGGTGCTTGACAGTTTGGGAAAACAAATTGAAAGTATTATGCGTGACGTTCCCGGAACTGCATCGGCTTATTCTGAAAGAGTGCTTGGAGGAAATTATATTGATTTTAATATCAATCGCCAGGCAGCAGCACGTTATGGCATTACCATTGCCGATGTGCAGGAAGTGATTCAGACTGCCATAGGTGGAATGGATGTATCTAACACTGTTGAAGGTTTAGAGCGTTACCCGATTTCAATTCGCTATCCAAGAGAGCTGCGGGATAATTTAGAAAACCTGAAACGTGTTTTAATTCCTGCACCGACAGGGGCGCAAATACCTTTGGGACAATTAGCAACCTTTGAAATTCACAAAGGCCCAATGCTGATCCGCAGCGAAGACAGTCGCCCGAATGTATGGGTGTTTGTGGATGTGCATGGATCAGATATTGGAACATATATTGACAAGGCACAAAAAATTGTAGGAGAAAAATTTAAACTTCCGGCAGGTTACACTTTATCCTGGAGTGGTCAGTTTGAATCCATGCAACGTGCTAAGGAACGCTTGCTATGGATTATTCCGCTTACGCTGCTTATTATCTTTGTCATTCTTTATCTCAATACAAAATCATTCGCAAAAGTTGCCATCATATTCCTTGCTGTGCCTTTTTCATTGGTAGGTGCATTTTGGCTCTTATATTTTCTCGGTTATAATTTAAGTGTGGCTGTATGGGTAGGTATAATCGCTCTTGCGGGGCTTGATGCAGAAACCGGAGTTATCATGTTGCTGTATTTGGATTTAGCATACAATGACATGAAAAGCAAAGGAATGATGTTGAACCAGGAACATTTAACAGAAGCCATACATCACGGAGCCGTAAAACGTATTCGTCCGAAAATAATGACTGCTACTGCTATCATTGCAGGATTACTTCCTATCCTTTGGAGTACAGGTGCAGGAGCGGATGTCATGAAACGGATTGCTGCACCAATGGTGGGAGGGGTTGTTACCAGCGTATTACTTGAATTGATGGTATATCCGGTTATCTATTACTTATGGAAGAATAGAGAATTGAAAAATGGAAATATTATTAAATAACCAGACCAACCTTTTATCTCAAATTTGTATCTTGATTAAAGTGGTTGTATAAAAAACAAAAAGCAACTATGATGAGCGTATGTCCACGCTATGCCCGAAATCACTATTTATATGGTGGCAAATTTACGCAATAATTCAAAAAAATCAACCTTTTAAAGCCTTAACTTCTCTTTTAATGACTTCATGGCATACATCTCTGCTTCGTCCGAGCCAGTAAATAATTTTGGTCGTTTTTGCTCATCCCGTATTAATTCTCCAAATATAATTTCAGTAGGAGGAGATAATTTAAAATAACAGAGGTATTCATTTGTTTCGATTAACTCTTGAGACGTTCCGTGTGTTATGTAAGTTGCTAACTTCTGAATATATAGCCAAACTTTAACATTGTTTATTTGAACACATCGTACCATTTTGGTCATACCTTTATGACTTACTAAAGTACATTTATACTATGATACACCACATTAGAATGTGATTAGAATTCCGATAAATAAAAATAAATACGGAACTTTACAAACAATGGATATAAAAATTCTCATAATTGAAGACGAACCTAAAGTAACTTCCTTTATAAAAAAGGGACTCGATGTGAATAATTTTCAGACGGAAACCGCTTACGATGGTGAAATTGGAGTTAGAAAGGCAACATCCAAAAAATATGATCTCATTATTTTGGACATTAACCTGCCTAAAATCAATGGTTTTGACGTGTGTAAGCTAATCCGAGAACACGATACCCGTGTCCCGATACTAATGCTTACCGCACTTGGAACAACTTCCGATAAAGTAAATGGATTAAGTATTGGAGCCGATGATTACCTGGTAAAACCCTTTGAGTTTGAAGAATTGCTTGCAAGAATCAGGGTATTATTAAAAAGAAGTCAGTCTGAAATATTATCAGGGAATATTTTAAAAGTTGCTGATTTGGAAATGGACACCAGCAGCAAGACTATAAAAAGGGCAGGTAAAAAAATAGACCTCACCGCCAAAGAATTTATGTTGCTTGAATACCTTATGCGAAATAAAGGCAGACTGCTTTCAAGATCGGACATCGCAGAAAAAATTTGGGACATCACTTTTGATACCGGAACCAACATCATAGATCTATATATATTTTATCTGCGAAAAAAAGTGGATAAAAATTTTTCACCCAAATTAATTCATACCCAGGTTGGAATGGGGTATGTTTTGAAAGAAGGAGAGGAATAGTATGCAAATAAGAACAAGACTAACATTGCAATTTGCAGGTACGGTAGCGCTGATTCTTCTTTTGTCTTTCATTTCCATTTATTATTTTTCATCCAATTATAGGGAACAGGAACTTTATTCCCGTCTGAAAAACAAAGCGCTTACAACTGCTAAATTCCTGATTGATGTCGATGAAATTACCAGCGATCTTTTGAAAATCATAGATCAGAATACCATTAATACTTTACCGGAGGAAAAGGTGGTAATTTTTAATTTCAAAAATGAAGAGCTATACAACAGCCTGGAAGATGATACTACAACGTATTCAGTAGCCTTAATTAATAAGATCCGTTTGGAGAAAGAACTCCGATATAAAGAAAACCATTCAGAAGTAATTGGATTGCTTTTTGAAGGAAAGTATGACCGGTTTGTCGTAATAGCATCAGCTTATGACAAATACGGATTAAGTAAAATCCAATATTTAAGATGGATACTTTTCTTTGCTTTTATCATATCAATTGGAGTGACTGTTACTTTCGGTTTTTTTTATTCAAGGCAAGCGCTTATTCCAATTGTTAATGTAGTAAAGCAAGTAGAGAATATTACTATTTCCAGTCTTGATTCCCGTGTTAATGAAGGGAATGGAACAGATGAGATTGCACATCTGGCCATTGAATTTAATAAAATGCTGGAACGGCTGGAAGCAGCGTTCGAAATACAACGCAGCTTTGTATCAAATGCTTCACACGAATTGCGTACACCGTTAACTGCTATGACCGGGCAAATAGAAGTTGCGTTGATGAGTGAAAAAATAAGTGAAGAGTCCCGGATAGTTCTTCAATCGGTATTGGAAGACACTCGCAATCTCAATAAACTTTCCAATGGCCTGCTTGACCTTGTTCAGGCAAGCTTGGATATATCAGAAATTAAGTTTATGGAAATACGGGCAGATGAACTCATTGGTCAGGCAAGAGCTGAACTGATAAAAAAAAATAAGAATTATAAAGTAAACATGGAGTTGAATGACTTTCCTGAAGAAGAAAGCAAATTAAAAGTTATAGGAAACGAACAGCTTTTAAAAATAGCCATTCTGAACATTATTGAAAATGCCTGTAAATACTCCTCTAATAATAAAGCTCATGCGGTAATTGCCTTTCTTCCTAAAGGCATTGGCTTAACAATAGAAGACAAAGGCATAGGAATACCTGAAAAAGATTTGGAGCATATATTTCAGCCATTTTTCAGAAGTGAAAATGCGAAGCCTTATTCAGGACATGGAATCGGATTAACATTAACACAACGCATCATTAAAATACACAGGGGAGAAATCAATATAACCTCAGAATTAAATAAGGGAACCTCCGTTAATATTTTCCTACCTTATTAATTGTTGCTTTTTCTAATCACATTCTAATCCGTTTTCAGGTTATTGCAAATGCAGAAGTCGTAGTTTTATCTTGGGAAGTTATAAATTTTCTTATCCGTGTTATTTAATATTCTTAAAGACATCCTGTTCGCACCTTCTCATCTGTCAGAAATAATTTCGGGCAAGAGGTTCAAATATATTCTTAGACTTCTTCAATACCCTTACCTTTTGATCGGTATGTTCATTGCAGTATTCGTGCTTATTTGCTGGATAATAGGGAAACTCCTGAAAGCAGTTTTTCATCTTATTTATATCCTGGTCGATTCACAACACTACAAAATAATATTACTTCTAATCACATTCTAATCTTATTCAAATTCGCTTCAAATTCCGAGTTCCAATCTTGCACTCAATTAATTTTATTAATACCAGCTAAGGTATGTTTATAGACATTGGACGAATTAAAAAATGGTCTGTTTTTTCAATGGTCTGCTTTGCATTACTGATTTTATTTTTAGTAATGGCATTTCCCTCCTGCAAGACTGTTCAGCCATACGTTGATAAAACAGATAAATTTCTTCAGTCAAAACGATACAAAGCCTGCTTAAAAGAACGGGATGAATTGTGTAACGCCAATAGCCAATTAAGAAAAGACACAACTGAACTTAGGAATAAAATACGCCAGCAGGATAGCAGTTATCTTGCTTTAAATAATAAGTACAGCAACCTTGTAAACACAAGCGGGATGAAACTTGCTGAACTCAGCGCAAGTCTTGAATCAAAATCAAAAGAACTCTCAAAAAAAGAAAAAACACTTCAGGAAAAAGAACAAAAGTTAAAGGAATTGCAATCGCTGATTCAAAAACAGGATTCAATTCTTAACAACCTTAACAATACTATTCTAAACGCATTACTCGGATTTAAGTCGGACGAATTTTCAACAGAAATGAAGAACGGAAAAGTTTATGTTTCCCTTTCCGATAAACTATTATTTAAGTCCGGCAGTGCAGCTATGGAAGATAAGGGAAAAGAAGCGATTAAAAAACTGGCAGAGGTGCTGAATAAAAATATTGATATAGATATTGCAGTAGAAGGACATACCGACAATGTTCCGATTAAAACGAGCCTGTATAAGGATAACTGGGATTTAAGTGTTGCAAGGGCAACTAATATTGTCCGTATGCTGAACGAAGATCATGGAGTACATCCCAGGAGGTTGACCGCTTCCGGTAAGGGGGAGTATTTCCCCGTAGCTTCCAACGAAACTCTCGAAGGAAGGGCGAAAAACAGAAGGACAGAAATTGTTCTCTCTCCCAAACTGGAAGAATTATTTAAACTATTAGAAACAAGAAAAAAATAAACAACAAATACTATGGATACAACAACTGATAATAAAAAGAAAAGAATCTTATTGGCAATACTTCTGTTGTTGCTCTTAGGTTCATTTATTGGAAACATTGTTTTGTTTTCAAAACGAGGCGGGTTAATATCGGAGCGAGACAAAGCTGCACTTAATTCAGAATCCATGCTTTCATTAAAACTCCAGGTTGAAAAACAATTAAACGAAGCCCAGGGATCACTAAATAAATTTAAAACCGACAATGAGCTACTGAACTCGGTAATTGCAAAACTAAATACTGAGATTGCCGAAAAGCGCACGGTACTTGAAAAAATTACTAAGGATAATAATAATGTAGGTGCGTTAAGAAAACAATTAAAAGATGCTAAAAAGCTACGGGACGATTGTGAAAAAGAGGTAAATGATTATATAAAGGAAAATAACAAACTGGAAGCCAGCAATAATACTCTCAGGCAATCTGTTAATAAACTTTCGCAGGATAACGAGGACTTAAAAAAGAAACTGGAATGGGCAAAAAACCTAAAAGCCTACGATGTTGGGGTTATGAATTTCAAAGTAACAAAGAGCAAGCAAAGGCCAACAATCAGAGCCAGAAAGGTAGATCGTATATCCGTTTCATTTACGTTAGCGGAAAACCTGGTGGCGGAGGCCGGCAGTAAGAACATCTATCTTGTTATCTATGATCCTAAGAAAAATATACTGGCAAAAACAAGTGATAAATTCACCAACACTAAAACTAATTCAGAACAGGTGTATTCTGTTTCAAAATCAATAGACTTCAAAAACGAAGATCAAAAAGCCACCATCAATTATGATACAGATGATAAACTGGTAAAAGGAAAATATCGAGTGGAAATATATGCTGACGGCAGCCTAAGTGGAAAAAAAGAATTTGAATTGAGATAACTATGTATGGGGGATATAAAAAGCACAGTGGACGTTCAACAATAGCGTTGATAATTGCAATTGCAGCGCTATTGATTTCTATATCTTGTTTCTTACTAATTTTACAAGGAGATGGAATAATTAAGCTATAGTAACCAAAACAAACAATATGAAAAACACAATAAAAGCCATTATTACAATAACTGCAATAGGCATTTCGTTAACTGCCTGCAAACATGAGATTGATAAGGCCGTAATTCAATCATGCGTCAATGAAAACGCTGCCTTTGAAGAAAAAATATCTAAAATGAAGACGTTTAAATATCAGGTGATTTCGGAAATGGAAAGAAAACATACGGATATGATTAACAAAATCGACCCAAAAAAGAAAACTGCATTTGAAAAGGACAATACCCTGAAATCCGAAATGAATACTTTAAAAGGTAAGATGGAGAAAGCTGCTAAGGAATATGAAAGCAATTACAATGCTTTAGCAAAGACAATCGAGAGTAATAATGTTTTTATTTCGGCCATTCCCACTTCTGAAAAAAATGAAGACGCAATTAAATTTGACTGGCAACAAAACATGGTTGTATCGAATGGGATTTTTGAAACGAGTAATTCATTAAAAAAAGAATTGAACGAATTGTCTGAAAAGCACAATGAATTGGTTAAACAGGTAATAAAAAAATATGGCAAGGCTGAAGATAAAAAGCCAATAAAGAAAAAGAAGAGGTAATTATGAAATTGTACAATAGGGATGCTTTGATTGAATCAATGCCTGCAAGTTGCAGTATAATGTAAGTTTGTTTTTTCATTTCAGTTTGTGTTTTGATTCCTGTTGTACATTAATGAAGGGAATGAAGTAATGAAATTCAGCAGCTCATTGCTTCCCCCTTCATTTTTTTTACAAATTAGTAGAACACATAGCAACGATCTTTAATTGAAAAATATTGATAAATTGAAAGATCAAGGAATAAAATACAGGGTAAACGAAATTGCTCAGGTTGCTGAATCTGTTAAAAAGGTTTCGCTATCAGATGAAGCTATTGGCAACAGAAATTATAAACTGGAAAAAGCGTCTTCTTATGGAACAAGATTTAAGATTGAGGCTTTATTGGTAGTTGCTACAACAACCGGAGATGTCAAAATAAAGTCGATTATTTTCGAGGTAAATGAAAAAAACGTAAAATTGAAAGGAAGGATTTTAATTCCCACTGCTTCCATTAAAGAAGTGGATTTTGTATTATAGAGATTAATACAGCTAATCCTTCCTAACTCCCCAATCTCATGAAGGGTTATATTGACACTCCGTATTATAAAATGTGGTTAGAAAATGGCATTATCTACCATGTATATAAACCCGATCTGATTATTACGATTGATATTGCCAGGGAGATGGTAAATCATCGGTTGGAATTAACCAATGCTACTACCTATCCGGTCTTTATTGATGTGCGAAATTTGATTTCCATTAAAGCTGATGCAAGAAAACATTTAGCAGGGCCAGAAGCCGTTAAATATGTTAGTGCGGGAGCAATTTATCTCGACAATTATCTACATTATTTAACCGGAATGGTTTTTCTGAAAATTGATACGCCTGCCATTCCATCCAGGCTTTTTACTGGTAAAGAAAAAGCACTCCGCTGGCTGGAAATGTTTAAGAACCTAAATTAAATTGGGATTAATCCTCAAGTTGTGGTATGAAAGTGAGTAGCGCTCTCTTTTTTTCGTAATCAAGGATCTTCATAATATCCTTCTTTTCTTCTTCGTTCTCCATTTTAGCATTTAAAATTACCTGTTCAGTATATCCCTTCACAAGCTCCGTATCTTCTTTAAACTGTATTTTAAGCGCTCTCAGATAGTCTTGTTTTGCAAGGTCATACTCCCCTATATTCAAATGACAATCACTTCTTAAATAATAGGCGGTCTCATCATTAGGCATGGTACTGATAATTCTGTCCAAGTCCTTAATTGCTTCATCAAATGAATTAGCTACAAGGAGCAATACGCTACGCAGCCTCATGACCTCTATATTGTTCGGATCAACCTTTATTTTTTCATTGCAAGCCTCAAGGAGTTCCAAAACCATCTCACATTCAGCTTTCAGCCTTTTCATATTTCGGTAAATATTAGTAAATACTTACATGGGTAATAATATATCACAAATTTACTGATTTTTAAAATAAAAAATGAGGGCGTAAATTCCTGTTAATAAATATGATAACACTCAAACTTCCAATAACTAAGCGCAATGTGACTTTTTTCATGTTTCTCAGGTTATTTGAAAAAATATATTTATAGAACGCCATATTCATCAATGTTTGAATCCCTGCAATGGCAATCAAAATGACACCTGTTTCGATAATAAATCGTTTGAAGTTATTTATCGTCATTTGAACCATAGGTATTGTAAATACCAGTGATAGGATAATTATTACAACATTTATTGATAGGAATAGTGTAATCTGCTTTGAATTTATGTACATAATATGTAGAATTTAGTTAATATTAATTGGGTTTAAATAAAAAAGGGTATGCACTCTGCTTTTGCAGGTACACACCCTTATAATATGGTGGGTGCGTTACCCTGACAACATTTACGAAAGTAGAAGGTTCCGCGAGGACCCAGCCCTAACAATAAATGAGCAAGGACGCACCCATATTGGGTACTCCTTGTCATTTGCTGTTAGGGCGTAAAATTTCGCGGATTTTCTACCTAAGCAAGCGACAATGCGCTAAGCGTTTATATGTTTAAAGAACGATATTCATAAAACAAAAAGAGGTTTTTACTACTGCTTTCGGAGCAATTCCTTCTTTATTTCAAAAAAGAAATTTGCATCAACTCCATAATCAACTATCATTCCCCACAATAATATTATCGGAACTTCCTGTCTTCCGGTTGCAATATTGGCCATCACATCTTTTCCATAACCGTATGATTCAGCAAAATCGTCATAGCTATCAAATTCTCCTTTTTGCTTAAGTTTATTATATGCTTCCATAAACCTATGACTTACGATACTCTTTTCTCTGAAATCACCTGCAAAATCTTTAGCGTTTTTGATTTTCTTTTTGGCCATTGGTTTAGGAATTGTCAAATTATAATTCGCTTTTTAATGCTGTTATCCCGCTTTATACGCTTTCTTTTTTCACCGGGATTATTTATTTTCATTTTGCTGGTTTTTCAACTGCTTAATAAGTTCCTCTTGTGTTGCCATTAATTTTTTGTCCTTCTCTCTAAGCTCCTTTTTGTAGTGGGCAATCGTTTTTTTTAAATCCAAGATTTCCTTAGCAACATTGTCCATATACTTATTCATTTCCTTTCGTTCCTTTGCAGGCATCCCTTGTACAATTTTCTCTGCATTATAAATCCTTCCGTTATTGTCTCCCTGAACAACGTTATTATTCTTTCCATTAAGGACTGTGTTATTATTTCCAGAAACATTAGAATTATTTACCACTCCTTCACGCAATATTTCTTCTTTTGTTTCTCCATCTTCCACAAAAATAAAATTCGCATTCAGTCCAAGAATATTTACTGCTTCATAGACCATGTCAATAGTAACATAGCGCCCATCACCTTTTTTAATCTTAGAAAAATTGCTCCGGTCTTTTTTTACGCTATCGGAGAATTGTGAATTTTTTCCAATAGCATCGGAAGACATTTTTTCCATAGCCCCAATGAAATTTTTAGAAATCATTGCCTTGATTTCTGTTTTTTCTACTTTTTTAACTACTTGTTTCATAGATAGTTAGTTTAGTTTGTGGTCAAAAGAGAAACATTTATTTGGATTTGTGGTCAAAAAAACAATACATTTGTTTCTCTTTTGTGATTAATAGTGGTCAAATATACAACAATAATAATCAAAAAAGCAAATAAGTTTTACAATACTGAGAAAAATGTTTACACAAGAGGATGTTAATATCATTAGAAACGAGCTGCCAACAAGCTCTGTAATGGAAATTCACAAAAAGACTGGAATTTCCCGCCCAACCATTTATCGCTTCTTAAATGGAGAGAAAATACGGTATATCTCTCAGGAACGGATTTATGTAGCAGCTCTAAAAATCATTGAGCGTGACAAAATTAAAACTAACAAAATAAAGAAGGAAAGGTCTCGCATTCTGAAAAGTAATTGATTGATAAATGAAACACGAAGAAAATAGAAGTCAGATATGGTTTAAAATTCTCACACCGGAAGGAAGGGATTTAGACAATGAACTTAAAAAGTGGTTTCTACCTGAAGGAGTAAAAAAAGGAGAATGGTTTATTTCAGGTTGTAGAATAGGAACCTGGTTGGTTTCAAATCCCAAAGAGTTTATTGTGAAAACGAATAGAGTGTTTGTTGCCGAATTGGTGGATGAACCAATAATTGAACGACCGGGAATTATTTGGGTAAGAAAAGTTCGACTGGTTAGAGAAGCAACCAGCCTCGACCTCAAAAGATTCGGCATTTACAGAGCCTTCAAACAAATTATTTAACCAACGACCAACCATGCAGAGATATATTCAACGATCAAAAGCAAAATATAGAACCATAATGGAAGCATGGAATAACATTGCTAACAATACTAACCTCACTCAAAAAAGTGTTGGCCCAGCCCATACAAAATATTACTGGAAATGGAAAATTCTCCGGGTTAATCGCCAATCTAAAAACGACCAAATATGCAAGTAAAATCAATCTCTTGGGAATATGTCGGCAAGGAGCATTGCCAATGGAAAGGTAAACCGGATGGTATGTTAAGCCATGTGCATTTTTTTATTACTCCAACTGAACGGGATCCGGACGAATACCTCATACGAACAGATATTAATGGAATTGCCAATGAAATCTGTTTAGGTCTTGAAAATACCAAAACTAAAGCGCAGGAATTACTCAACAGTTATGCGCTTGGCCTTATCATTTCATGAGGTGAATTTTTAAAAAAGTAAAAATGAATATACGATTAGAATACTCACAAACAGAAGGGAAATTTAACCAGGCTCAAGCAACAGATCAAACGGATGTTGCCAACGGTTACAAAACAATTTGCTGTTTCGTTGCGGTTGAAAGAGCAACTCGTTTTACTCAAGCGATTATTATTAAATACCCTGAATTAAGCTCCGGTACTGGCCAGTCGTTTCCGCCCTTTTCAACAATGAAAGACGAACTGTATCAATTCATAACAGAAGATATAAAAGTGCTGGAAGAACACATGAATAAGACCTTCCAAAGGAGAGTACAATTATTCAATCAATTATAAACTAAAACCTAAAACTATGAAACGTCTAAACTTTCTGCAAGGCTTACTATTACTATTGATTGTAATTCTGTCTGTACCACTAACTATCATTGAGGAAATAGTGAAATTTATTTTTTTGCTCATACGAAAAATAAAATTCAATTATCAAATAATGATGTTCGTAGGCAACCTTTCCAAATAGAATTCCAAACATGATAGTAATACATTACCCAACTGCTTTTAAGGCATTAGATTGTTTTATAGACACGTTCAACGAATGTGCAGTGAATAAGAAAGATAAACTCCGCACAGGCGCAGTAATGACGGCCAAGGAGCTTATCAGGATTTATGGAATTTCCCTGTTGAAAGCAAATGGATCCCTTAAAGTAATAGCAGAAAATCTCCCTACTCTCCAAACAAACAATAAGCAGTTGGCAAAATTAGTCAAGTGTAGTTCCAGGACAATTCAACGACATATACTCAAACTTCAGTCAGCCGGCATCATTACCAGTAAAATATTTCACGGCTCTAACTCCAATTTCGAGGTGTTGATAAACCCCAAAATATTGTTAGTAAAGCAGAAATTAAATGTTGATAACGTCAAAAAAGAGTTCCAAGAGGCAATTGAGCGAGCCAAGCAAAACGAAGTAAAATCAACGTTTTCAGAATTTCAAAAGACAAATTGTCCTGATACATATTCTGGAAACTTAAATAAAAAAAATAATAATATAATAATAGGTGTTGATAACTCTGAACAAAGGAGTTCGCTCTCGCTCACGTCTGAAAATAAAACAGGATACGTGACTGGAAACAAGACTGGAAACACAGGGGAAATTGTTAAGGTTTCACTTGAAAAACAAAAAAATGTTGATGAGAAAAAAATTCAAGAAGCAGGGGAAATTGTTTCGCGGGCGGATCAATCAGGTCATAGAAATATTGCGCCTGATCCTGCCCGCGACAATTCCCTATTTCTCAATGTCAGTTTGTTTTGGATGACTGCACGAAATCTGCTTTACAAAAATGTGGATTTAACAGAACATCAGGTTGAAATTGCAAAAAAATTAATAAAAAAATTATACGAACCAGCTTCAACTGAAAACCTCGAAAGGATTCATCAACAGTTCATTGAACGCATTTCCCTTGTTGCGAAATACATTAAAAAAGATCCTGTTAATCGTTATGTTACATTACCCTATCTCTATTTTGATACCGATAATCCGAAAGGTTTTGTTGGCACAAAAAAATGGTATGAGGACGATCAAAAAAGAAAAAAAGAAGTTGAGCGTGAGCTGACATTGAGCCGTGTAATCAGAAAATTTCACAACAACGAAAAAAAAGAAACTGCAATTAGAAAACCTCCACTCCAGCTATTCCGTGAGTGCGAAAACACCATCTGGAAATTCAACGATCCATCATTGACACAACGCTTTCATGCTGCGGTTTTGCAACATGGAATTTACCGTCAGCTTTCTTAAAAAAACAAATGCAAAAAATATTAATCAATTAAAATAAATAAAATCTATGCTTGACATTTTTAATCTCGAAAAGCAAACGAACAAAAGAGTTCAAAAGTTTCTGCTTCACAAATCAACCGAAGAAAATATTCAGCCTGCAAATGCAAGATTGGTAATGAACGTTATCATAGGCAAAGTTTCTGTTCATCTCTATGACCAACACAGGTTTATTAAAACACTCAGCATAAGAGCCATTGTAGAGTTCTTTGGCAAAGAGTATGATGAAACAAAAGTCGATTCTTTTCCTGCCCACCTGAAGAAAATCTCTCTTGAAAATAATATAGAATTTTCAAAGGCTAACATAGTAATATGTGAAACCAAAGGAGAGTTGAAAGCGCATTTGTATAATGAGAATAGGTATGTTAAACGCTTGTCAACAATAGATCTCTTAACGGCTATATACTGAAAAGATGAACGAAGTAGTTTCAATAAATAAGTACATTGCCGAAAAAGATGAATCCCCTCCTTTAGAGGTTACTCATTCTGCATCAGGCCGAGAAAAGCATTTAGAAGGGCTTTCAGAAGATCAAAAGAAAACAATACGGTTAATAGCAAATATTTTCGTTCAATCCGTACTTAATATATTCAAAAAATGAATTACTTTTGTTATAAAGTTAATAAATTACGTATATAACAAATCTTTTTATTATGAAAAACGCCTATCAGTATATAAGAATTTCCCAGGAGGATCAATCAAATTTTAGTTTGTCCGGTCAGGAGAAAATGAATGTGGAGTTTGCAGAAAAGCATGAGATCAATGTTGTGCAAAAGTTTATTGATGATGGATACTCTGCAAAGAACTTTGATCGACCAAACTGGAGAGCGCTTGAATTAGCATTGTCAAAGAATAAGAATAAGATTGATTATCTAATAGTGACTAAATACGATAGGCTAATCAGAAACGCTGCTGAAGGTCTTGCATTTATTGAAAAGCTCGAACAGAAATGGAACATCAAGTTATTATCAGTGATGGAAAATTTCTTTATAGATCCGCATTCCCCCTATTTCTTTAAGATGAGAGCGGACTTACTTGTGACAGCTGAATTTGAGAGAAGGGTAATATCCGACAGATCTAAATTTGGTGTATGGTCAGCAAAAAGTCAGGGTAGATATCTTGGTGTTGCTCCTTTGGGCTATGATAATGCCCGTGATTCACAAAATAAACCTATCATAGTTATTAATCCGGCTGAAAAGGAAATTGTAGAAGAAATTTATAGACATTTTTTGAATGATGTACCATTTCCAATGCTATTGCAGAAAGCCCGTGATTTTGGATTTAAGTTAAAAGGACATGATGCACTTTATCGTATATTATCCAATCATGTGTATGGAGGTCTTATTAAAGCGCCCTCATATAAAGAAACGAAAATTAAAATTGTGCAAGGAACACATGAGGCAATTATCCCGGAAAATGTTTTTTGGAAGGCGTATTATAAACTTCAAGACAAAATTCGTCCACAAGGCCCTAAAATGATTGATGATAATGTTCCATTAAGAGGATTCTTGTTGTGCCAGTCTTGTGGAGGATTGCATACAGGAGGTAAATCAAAGGGGAGATCATCTTATTATTATTACTATCGTTGCAAGAAATGTAATGGAGAGAATTACAGCGCAAATAAAGTTCATAGCGAAATCGAAGAAATACTAAAGTATCTTTCGTTGCATAAAAGTTATATTGATGCTCTTAAAATTGAATCTGAAATACAGTTGGAAGTAAACTTGAAGGATCGCAATCGTAAAATTCAAAAAATAAGTGCAGAGTATGCTGCTATAACTGAAAAGGTAGATGCTTTGGAAGAAAAATACATTACTAATAAGATTGAACAATCTACTTATGAAAAATGGTTTCCAATTTTCTCCAAGGATTTGAATGGTAAAGCCATCGAGCTGGATGATCTTAAAAGGGACGATAGTAAAACAAGGAAATTGTATGATACTGTTCTTCCATATCTCTCTGATTTAAACTGGATATATAATCAAGCAGATGTAGAAGGAAAACAGACCTTTCTAAAAGGTATTTTTTGGGGTGGTTTTACTAAGGAAATGGTAGGCGGTCGAACCGCTTTAATTAACCCCATGTTTCACCCTAACTCCTTGAAAATAGGAGCTTTGCTAAGGATTGGTAAAGGGGAAAGTAGCGCCAATTCGGCTACTTCCCCCGTTTGTACCCGGGACCGGAGTCGAACCGGTACGGTTTCCCACAGGTGTTTGAGACCAGCGCGTCTACCAATTCCGCCACCCGGGCATTGATTTTTTTGGAAGGCGGGACGCAAAACTATTCATTTGTTTTGGATTGACAAAAAATATGGGGTTCAACGTTAAAAAATTCTTTGCCGTACCCTGCTTTTTTTAGTACATTTGCAACCCTTATAAAAAAGGCTATGGCTAATCAGGTAAAAATATTTTCAGGTTGTTCTTCCCTTTACCTTGCTGATAAAATTGCAGCAAAGTATGGACAGGAACTAGGTAAAGTAGCTATATATCGTTTTAGTGACGGAGAGTTTCAGCCTTCTTATGAAGAAACTGTACGTGGAAGTGATGTATTCATTATCCAATCTACTTTCCCGCCTACTGAAAATTTATTTGAACTTTTATTGATGATCGATGCGGCTAAACGTGCATCAGCAAATCAAATCATAGCTGTTATGCCTTATTTTGGTTATGCCCGCCAGGATCGTAAAGATAAACCACGCGTAGCCATTGGTGCTAAATTAGTAGCCAATTTACTTTCTGCTGCTGGTGCCACACGCATTGTTACCATGGACCTGCATGCAGATCAGATCCAGGGGTTTTTTGATTTTCCTGTTGATCATTTATATGCTTCATCTATATTTTTACCCTATATACAAGGCTTGAATTTGCCAAACTTAACAATGGCAGCCCCTGATATGGGTGGTACAAAACGAGCAAACGCGTATGCTAAATATTTGAAAACAGAAATTGTTATTTGCTATAAACAACGTACCAAAGCCAATGTAATTGATAGCATGACCTTAATTGGCGATGTGGAAGGACGCGATATCATGTTAGTGGATGACTTGATTGATACGGGCGGAACACTTACTAAAGCAGCGGACTTAATGTTGGAACGCGGAGCGTCCAGTGTTAGAGCAGTATGTACACATGCTGTGCTTTCAGGAAAAGCGTATGATAATGTTGAAAAATCAGGAATTACCGAATTGATCGTTACCAACACCATTCCTTTGTCAAGAGAATCAAATAAGATAAAAGTGCTATCCGTAGCGGATCTTTTTGCTAAAGTTTTACACAGTGTAAGTAGTAATGAATCGATCAGCTCTAATTTTATTGTAAGCTAAAACATATTTATCCATTGCACCAATTATATAAAAACAGTTGATCGCCGGTGCAACGACCAACAAAAACTAAAAACTAAAAAAAATGAAATCAGTATCTATTAGCGGTTCGCCACGCGCGAACGTAGGGAAAAAAGATGCAACAGCGTTGAGAAACGGCAAACAAGTGCCATGCGTACTTTACGGAGGTAAAGAACAAATTCACTTTTCTGTTTTGGACACCGACTTTAAACCTTTGCTTTACACACCGGATGTGAATACAGTAAATTTAGACATTGCAGGTAAAAAGTACAGTGCCATAGTTCAAGAAACGCAATATCATGCTCTTACCGATCATCTTTTACACGTTGATTTTTTAGAGATCATCCCCGGGAAACCAGTTGTAATGAATATTCCCGTAAGAACAACAGGAACTTCTCCGGGAGTTAGAAATGGTGGTAAATTAAATAAGAAATTAAAAACATTAAGAATAAAAGGACCGGTTGAAAAAATGCCTGATGCCATTACTATTCCTATTGATAAAATGGAAATTGGAGATAGCGTTCGTGTAAGCGACCTTAAAATAGATGGGTTGACTTTTTTAAATGCGGAAAACATTACTGTAGTTAGTGTTCAAATTACACGTGTAGTGGAAGAAGTTGCTCCTGTAGCTGTTGCTGCTACTGCCGCTGCCAGTGCAGCTACTCCTGCTGCAGGTGCTACTGCTGCTGCCGGTGCTACTGCCGGTGCTGCAAAACCTGCTGCTGCCCCTGCGAAAAAATAATTTATATTAAAAATAATTTATTTAGGTTGATAGAACATCTTTCTATCAACCTTTTTTATTTTTTGATCAATATCATTGTAAGGTTTTGTTATTTTTGAGATTAGATATGTTCTATTATGAGTAAATTTTTAATTGTGGGATTAGGGAATATTGGTGATGAATATGCTAATACCCGCCATAATATTGGTTTTATGGTGTTAGATGCTCTTGCAGAAAAACACAACTTAAAGTTTACTGTCGATAGGCTTGCTGCTGTTGCAGAATATAAATTCAAAGGTAAAACATTGATGCTTGTGAAACCATCTACCTATATGAATTTAAGCGGTAAAGCGGTAAATTATTGGCTGCAGGCCGAAAAAATCCCTAAAGAAAATTTATTGGTAGTTACTGATGATATTGCGTTACCATTTGGAACTCTACGTATGAAAGGCAAAGGAAGTGATGGCGGACATAATGGATTAAAAAACATCCAGGAAATATTAAATACCCCAGATTATGCGCGGTTAAGATTTGGCGTTGGTAATGAATTTTCAAAAGGGAAACAAGTGGATCATGTACTCGGAAAATGGGGCGATGAAGAACAAAAATTATTGGATCCACGCATTGTTCTTGCGCAAGAAATGATACAAAGTTTTGCAACCATCGGTTTACAACGCACGATGACCTCCTATAATAATAAATAAAAAATTTCTCCAATTAAATAAAATAGTATTTTCGCATTAGCCCACCTTATTATTAATCTAAAAAATAAATTTATGAAAAAAGCTTTTTTATTAGTGAGCATTGCTATGCTTTCAATTGTGAGTATGGCGCAAAATTTTACAGCAGGATACACTTTCGACAGTGTAAAAACCACTTCCGGATTGGTTGACCCAACACCTGTTCCAATTATTACTGGTGTTGCGTTTGGAAACTTTTCCGCTGTAGGAACTTCTGCAAATCCAAATTCTACTTTACGTTTTAATTATACCAATTGGCCAATAGGAGCAACTTCATCTAATGATATGTATTCATCATTAACAGGTTCTGTTAACACTTCAGAATATTACGAGATAACAGTCGCCCCTGAAAATGGATATACATTGGATTTGACTGATATTACATTCAGCGTGCAGCGCTCTAGCACAGGTATTAGGACATATGTTGTTCGTTCCAGTATGGATGGATATGTTTCTAATCTTTCTGCATCCATTAATCCAACGAATTCTAAATTGAGTGTGCAAACAGGTAATGTTTTCTTTTGGAATTTAGATGCAACTACTACTAATCAAAATGGAAGCACAATAACTTTAGGCGGAATGGATTTTGCTGATCTGTCAAACCCTGTAACATTTCGTTTTTATGGATATAATTCCGAAGGAAGTGTAGGAACTTTCAGTATTGATAATGTAATGTTTACAGGAACAGCTACTGCGTTAACTACCGGGCTTACAAATAAAGCCGGTGCAATTAATGCGTTTAACATTTATCCTAACCCCTCTGTGAATGGTGTATTTACTCTTGATCTGAAGGCTGTTTCTACCAAAACAACTATTACTGTCTACACGATTATTGGCAAACTTCTTTTCACAAAAGAAATAAATCCTACAGATAAAAATAACATTGACCTGGCGGATGAACCCAATGGCAGCTATTTCATGACTATTAAAAATGACATAGAAACGTTCACTCGAAAAATTATTATCAATAAATAATTTCATTAACATTTGAAAAAAGAGCCCTGGACACGCCCGACTCTTTTTTATATCCTGGCTATTAAAAGACCAAGCGTACCAAATTTAATGTAGATAGTGGAAATATTCGGATACATTTGAAGTTTGAAATTTTAACTTTGTTTACAATGCCTCAATTAAATATATTATCGTGGTTTGATAGAAGTACCGTAAAACATTTACGATTACCTTTTTCGTATCATTTAATGCCAGTATTTTTATTCGCATTGAGCCAGTCAGCTACTGTTAATTGGCAAACTACCATCATTGCATTTGTGATCTTACATTTGTTGATATATCCATCCAGCAATGGTTATAACAGTTACCAGGATAAAGACGAAACAAGCATTGGAGGTTTAAAATATCCGCCTCAAGTTTCCGAAAATTTATTTTATGCCACCCTGTTGTTGGATATTGTTGGCGTATTGTGTGCGTTGATCATTAGTGTTTCTTTCGCTCAATTTGTTTTGATATATGTATTGACTTCACGTGCATACAGCCATCGCAGTGTGCGTTTGAAAAAATATGCGTTCACAGGGTTTTTAACTGTATTTATTTTCCAAGGAGCATTCACTTATTTGATGGTATCTTCTGCCATTACTAATTTTTCAATGAGCAGTTTTTTTACTTTAAATAATGTGATCTGTATGACAGTAGCGAGTTTGTTTATCGGCAGTGTTTATCCGCTTACGCAAATTTATCAGCACCAGGCCGATAAAAAAGATGGTGTAACTACCATTAGTTATAAGTTAGGATATATGGGTACCTTTATATTTTCGGGGCTGATGTTTTCAGCGGCAAGCATTTTGTTGTTTTATTATTTTGACCTGAAACATCAACGAATTGCTTTAGCATTATTTTTTTTAATCATGTTGCCTGTTGTATTACGCTTAATGTCTTGGTTTCAAAATGTCCGAAAAAATAGTGCCCATGCGAATTTTGAAAACACGATGACCATGAATTTATTGGCATCCACTTGTATGAATTTGTATTTTTTAGTTTTGATATTCAATAACTATTATGTTTGGTTTTAATGAGTAAAATAATTTCCATAGGAACTGCAGTACCAAAGTATCGCACAGAGCAATGTGTGATATTGGAATTCATGCATGCAGCTTATGATAATGATGTCGCATCACGTAAATTAAACGCGTTGTTTACACATAGTGGCATCAACTCACGTTATTCCGCTATTCCTGATTTTGATAAAAGTAAAGGTGAACATGTTTTTTTTAATGAAACACCGAATACAGTAACTGTAAAAAACAGGTTAGACATATTTGAAGAAAAAGCTATTCCACTTGCTATTGAAGCTATTACAAATGCCTTTAAAAAAATACATACTACTATTGGATCATTTGGAATTACTCATTTAATTACAGTTTCCTGCACAGGTTTATCCGCTCCCGGAATTGATTCAATGTTGATTGGACAATTAAATTTACCGGACGATATTTATCATACCTCTGTTAATTTTATTGGTTGCAATGCCGCATTTCATGCATTAAAAATTGCGGATATGATCGTTAAAACAGATGATAAAGCGAAAGTACTTATTGTATGTGTAGAATTGTGCACCTTACATTTTCAGCCGAAAAATGATCATGATAATTTATTATCTAACACTATTTTTGGTGACGGTGCGGCAGCGGTGATCATTACATCTGGGTCGTTTGAAAATAGTCATACACAAAAAAGCTTAACCATTAATGGATTTTATTCATTATTGTTGAACAAAGGAAAAAATTTGATGGGATGGAATGTAACACCCATAAATTTTGAAATGATACTCGATGCAAAAATTCCGGAATTCATTGGTAATGAAATAGGGAATGTTCTTGAAAAAGCCAGTAAGAAATTAAATATTGCTCCCGGAACAATTACTAATTGGGCCATACATCCTGGAGGGAAAAAAATAGTGGATACGATAAAAAAACAATTGCAACTGAGTGACAAGGATGTACAGTTTTCATACAAAGTACTAGAGGAATATGGTAATATGTCGTCACCAACTATTTTGTTTGTATTGAATGAATTAATGCAAGAAAAACACAACAAAGGTGAAACTATTTTTTCACTTGGATTTGGCCCCGGATTAAGTATTGAAACTGCACTGTTCAGCTATGCCTGATAAATTTACTCATCGTTCCTATCAATCCGAATTATTGGATGCTCCCAATATTCCCAAAGAATTATTATCTCAAAATTTACGAGAGCTCGATTTTATTAATCGCACTCTTGGTGGACATTCCATTACACTTTCAGGGATTAAAAAATTACTTACCGATAAAAATAAAATATATCACATTGTTGATATTGGCTGCGGGGGAGGTGACGCGATGAAAAGTATTTCCGATTGGGCAAAAATTAATAATTATAAAGTACGATTGACAGGCGTGGATATGAATGCTAACGCAATTGATCACATGAATAATTATTGCAAAGGATATTCTGAAATAACAGGTGTAGTGAGTGATTATCGTGATTTTCTAAAAAAAAATTCTGAGGTTGATATTATCCATTGCTCTTTATTTTGCCATCATTTGAAAGACGATGAGTTGATAGAATTATTTAATTATTTTAAACAACATGCCAAAATAGGTTTTATAATAAATGATCTGCAGCGCCATTGGCTTGCCTATTACAGCATTAAATTTTTAACCCAATTATTGAATGGTTCTACATTGGTAAAAAATGACGGGCCGCTTTCAGTGTTGCGTGGTTTTAGAATGGAAGAATTAAATTCTCTGTTTAAAAAAGTGGAAATAAAAAATGTAAGTATTGAATGGAAATGGGCGTTCCGGTATTTAATAATCGGTGTGAATGCTACCCCACGTTCCTCGACAAGCTCGAACGACCCGCACGCTGTTATTTCGAGTAACGAAGTATGAGCGTATCGAGAAAGTGCGGTTGCTTTAAAACTATGATACAACAAAACACATATCAAATAGCCTTAATCGGCGGCGGTTTAGCGGGTTTATCTCTCGCTATTCAAATGTCGGATGCCGGTTATTCCTGTGTGTTATTCGAAAAAAATAAATACCCATTTCATAAAGTGTGTGGCGAATATATCTCCATGGAATCATTTGATTTTATTGAACGATTAGGGCTTCCGCTTTCTGAAATGAATTTGCCTCACATTAATAAATTAGAAGTTTCTTCGCCGAAAGGAAAATTATTGGAACATGAATTATGTCTCGGAGGATTTGGAATCAGCAGATTTTTATTGGATGAAAAATTAGCTGAACTAGCGATAAAAAAAGGTGTAGAAATATACCAGGAATGTAAAGTCAATAATGTAGAATTTTTAAATGAAGAATTTACCATTGAAACCGATAAAGGAATTTTCACATCTACTATATGTATTGGTGCTTGGGGAAAGCGTAGCAACATGGATAAAAAATTGAATCGCAATTTTATCCAAGCAAATTCAGAACATAATTATGTAGGAATAAAATATCACATCAAATGTGATTTCCCTTCTGATTTAATTCAATTACATAATTTTAAAAATGGTTATTGTGGGATATCAAAAGTAGAAAATGATGTATGTTGTTTGTGTTATTTAACCGATGCTGAAAATTTAAAAATTAATAATGGCAACATCAAAAAAATGGAAGAACAAGTATTGATGAAAAACCCGTACTTGAAAAAAATATTTGAAGGATCAGAATTTTTATTTGAAGAACCTGTTACAATTTCACAAATTAAGATAGGAGCAAGAAATGCTGTTGATCAACACATTCTTATGTTAGGGGATACAGCAGGATTCATCGCGCCACTGAGCGGAAATGGAATGAGTATAGCTTTACGTGGTTCTTTCCTAACACATTTTTTATTGAAAAATTTTATTGAAAAGAAAATTTCAAGAGATGAATTAGAAAAAAATTATTCGACAATGTGGAATAAAAATTTTAAAAGCAGAGTGGTATTTTCAAAGTCGCTTCAAAAGTTATTGAGTAATGTATCGCTTACAAATTTTGCTATTTCAACGTTGAGTAAGTTTCCATTCTTAACAAAACAAATAGTGAACAGAACACATGGAAAACCATTTTAAATTAGACCGGCCATCTTCAAATTTTCAAATCAGCAGTTTTTCAAATCAATTAACCCGTCATCGTATTCTTTTTCACACCTACCATTTCAACAACAGTATTTACAATCCTTTCAGCATCGTAACCACATTCAAGGTGTAATTCTTGTTGTTCTCCATGCTCAATATACTTATCAGGAATACCTAAACGTTTTACATTCGCGTTGTAATTATTGTCAACCATAAATTCTATCACCGCACTACCCATTCCACCCATGATGCAACCATCTTCGATCGTAATAACTTTTGTATATTTTTTAAATATTTCGTGTAATAATTCTTCATCTATCGGTTTTACAAAACGCATATCATAATGTGCCGCTTTAATTCCTTTTCCTTCTAATTGTTTACATGCAATTACTGCATGATTACCAACAGTTCCAATCGTTACAATAGCAATATCATCTCCGGTTTGAATTCTTCTTCCTTTACCGATCGTAATTTTTTGAAATGATTTTTTCCAATCAGTCATCACTCCATTACCGCGTGGATAGCGAATAGAAAAAGGGCCTGTTGTTTCAGGTAATTGTGCCGTGTACATTAAATTTCTTAATTCTTCTTCATTCATTGGAGCAGAAACGATCATGTTCGGAATGCAACGGAAGTATGCCAAGTCGTATGCTCCGTGATGTGTTGGTCCATCAGCACCTGCGAGTCCGCCTCTATCCAAACAAAATACTACATGTAAATTTTGTATCGCTACATCATGTATCACTTGATCATAAGCGCGTTGCATGAAGGTGGAATAAATATTGCAGAATGGAACTAATCCTTGTGTTGCTAATCCTGCGGAAAACGTTACAGCATGCTGTTCAGCAATACCTACATCGAAAGCCCTGTCGGGCATGGCTTTCATCATGATGTTTAATGAAGAGCCGGAAGGCATCGCGGGAGTGATTCCCATGATCTTGGGATTTTTTTCCGCTAATTCAACAATCGTATAACCAAATACATCCTGATATCTTGGTGGTTGTGGTTCTTTCGGAATTATTTTAATAATCTCACCTGTGTCTTTATTGAACAATCCCGGAGAATGCCAAACGGTTTGATTTCCTTCTTCAGAAAATTTATATCCTTTACCTTTTTGAGTTAAGCAATGTAAAATTTTAGGCCCGGGAATATCTTTCAGATCCTGTAAAACTTTTGTTAATCGTTCCACATCATGTCCGTCAACAGGCCCAAAATAACGAAACTTCAAAGATTCAAACATATTACTTTGTTTCAGCAATGATGTTTTAATTCCGTTCTCAATTTTAGAAGCGATCTCTTGTGCATTCGGCCCGAACTTGCTGATCTTACCCAGCAAATGCCAAACCTCATCTTTAAATTTATTGTATGTATGAGAAGTTGTAATATCGGTAAGGTACTCTTTAAGCGCGCCAACATTGGGATCAATGCTCATGCAATTATCATTTAACACAACCAATAAATTAGAGTTGGTTATCCCTGCATGGTTCAATGCTTCAAAGGCCATTCCACCAGTCATAGCACCATCACCAATAACAGCAATGTGCTGACGTTCTTTTTCGCCTTTATACGCAGACGCGACAGCCATGCCTAAAGCGGCGCTTATTGAAGTGGATGAATGGCCCACACCAAAAGTATCATATTCACTTTCTGAACGTTTCGGGAAACCGCTGATACCTTTGTAAATACGGTTTGTTGCAAAATTTTTTCTGCGGCCTGTTAATATTTTATGTCCGTAAGCCTGGTGCCCGACGTCCCAAACCAGCTGATCATAGGGAGTATTGAACACATAATGTAAAGCGACAGTAAGTTCCACTACACCAAGACTAGCGCCGAAATGCCCGCCTTTTTGCGATACTACATCAATAATAAATTGACGAAGTTCTTTACTTATCTGAGGTAAGTCTTCTTCTTTAAATTTTCTAAGATCACTCGGATAATTAATTTTATCGAGTAGTTCACCCGCTTTAAATTCCATTAATTTAAGAGAGATTTATTTCTGTAAACAAAGATAATACAAATAATAATACACTATTTTTAGCGAAGAAAAATTAATGTTATAAAATTAATGATTCTGTATCGGCCTGTTAAAAAATAAACGGCTGGAAGCCAAAAAAATCGATAAAATTTAAACAGGCATGTTTGTAAAATGAAGCACAAGTTTTAGGGAATTATTAGTTTTAGAATGCAGATTCTAAAAACCATAAAAACCTGAAACTTATGCAGACACAAAGTAACAAATTAGATTTTAGTGGACAAAACATTTACGTAAGTTTTGATGTCCATTTAAAAAGTTGGAAAGTAACAATTATGACCGAAAAACTCACTCATAAAACATTTTCACAAGACCCTAACCCCGAATTGTTATATAACTATTTGACAGAAAATTTTCCAGGTGGAGTTTATCATTCAGCTTATGAAGCAGGCTTTTGTGGATACTGGATCCATAATAAATTAAAATCTTTTGGAATTAATTCCATTGTAGTTAATCCTGCAGATATACCTACAACACATAAGGAAAAAGTTCAGAAAGAAGATGCAAGAGATAGTAGGAAAATAGCAAAAACATTGCGAAGTGGCGACTTGATCCCAATTCATGTTCCTTGTTTAAAAACACTTGATGATAGAAGTTTAATGAGAACAAGGTCTGCATTAGTAAAGGATTTAGTTAGAAATAAAAATCGTACAAAATCATTTTTATACTTTCACGGAATCGAGATACCAAAGTCTTTTTCAAAACAAACAGTTTGGTCAACACATTTTATTAGTTGGCTTAAAGCTATTGAAATGCCCGAGCAAAGTGGAAAGAACGCTTTAAATGCGGTAGTTGGAGCAAGTACAGATTTACGAGTATCGGTTTTAGGGGTTACTAAACAAATTAAAGAATTATCAAAAACAAAAGAGTATCAGGAACAAGTAATTTTATTGCGAAGCGTACCAGGGGTCGGCTTATTAACAGCAATGACACTACTTACAGAACTTGAAACAATAAATCGTTTTCAAAGTTTAGATCAACTATGTGGGTTTATCGGCTTAATTCCGTCCACCAAATCAAGTGGAGAGAATGATGTTATAGGTGATATAACACCACGAGGCCATAGTGCTTTGCGTAGTGCAATTATTGAGAGTGCTTGGGTTGCCGCACGTCTTGATCCTGTGTTAACAAAAAGTTATCATGATTATTGCAGACGAATGGAGCCTAACAAAGCAATAGTAAGGATAGCAAAAAAATTACTTAATAGAATTAGATATGTATTAAAAAACAAAAAATCGTATGTATCTTTTGTTGTTAAATAACAAGGACCACTATAAAAAACCTTTAAAAGTGAGACTGCTGTAAGAGCCTTGCAGTTCCGAATTTATTGGAATCTGCTTTAAACAGGTAGCAGCCACTTACTATAAAAATTAAAGCACGGTAATGCAGCCAAGTACGGTCTGTTAATAGAAGGATGTTTTTATAGATTTGGTTCATTAGAATAATAATATAAGACTTCGAAAGAGGGATGAGTTTTTATTAGCCATATTGGACAATGAATACCATAAAAAAAGTCCTAAATTATAGGACTTGTATTCACTGTCATAAGCCTTATTGCTAGCGAGTTGCCCTCCGGCAGAGCTCACGTCCTCTTGGGACTTACTTAACAAAAGTAAAAATAATTATTAAAAAAAGAACCTAAAACTTGTATTACAACATAGAAGG
>JBBSPS010000011.1:0-37812 GCA_038258655.1 Bacteroidia bacterium | reverse complement strand
TACCACCTCCACTTGTACTCAATGTTGTAGAACTTCCATTACATATTGTTGTTGTACCTGTTATAGCCGGAGTTAAAGCCGATCCCACAACCACTTGCTGTGATGCTGTACCACTGCAAGTTCCATTGGTCACTGTTACGCTGTATGTGGTTGTTGTTATAGGTGTAACCGTTATGGATGAAGTCGTTGAACCATCGTTCCAGGAATAAGTACCACCTCCACTTGTATTCAATGTTGTAGAACTTCCATTACATATTGTTGTTGTACCCGTTATAGCCGGATTTAAAGCCGCTCCCACAATCACTTGCTGTGATGCTGTTCCACTGCAACTACCATTGGTTACTGTTACAGAATATGTTGTTGTTATTACGGGTGTAACGGTTATAGATGATGTTGTTGAACCATCATTCCAGGAATAAGTACCACCTCCACTTGTACTCAATGTTGTAGAACTTCCATTACATATTGTTGTTGTACCTGTTATAGCCGGAGTTAAAGCCGATCCCACAACCACTTGCTGTGATGCTGTTCCACTGCAAGTTCCATTGGTTACTGTTACAGAGTATGTTGTTGTTATTACGGGTGTAACAGTTATAGATGATGTTGTTGAGCCATCATTCCAAGAATAAGTACCACCTCCACTTGTACTCAATGTTGTAGAACTTCCATTGCATATTGTTGTGGTTCCGCTGATGGTTGGTGTGGGATTAGAATTTACTATTACTTGTTGTGATGCTGTTCCGTTGCAACCCGAATTGGTTGCCGTTACAGAGTATGTAGTTGTAATTACTGGTGATACAGTTATTGCAATTGTTGTAGCTCCATTGCTCCAACTGTAAGTCCCTCCACCAGTAGCAGTTAATGTTGTATTGCTTCCATTACAGATAGTTGTGGGGCCGCTGATCGTAGGTATAGGATTGGGGTTTACTATTACCTGCCTAGATGTTGTTCCACTGCATCCCGCATTGGTTGCCGTTACAGAGTAAGTAGTTGTAATTACCGGCGATACAGTTATTGCAGTTGTTGTAGCTCCGTTGCTCCAATTGTAAGTCCCTCCACCGATAGCAGTTAATGTTGTATTGTTTCCATTACAGATAGTAGCGATTCCGCTGATGGTTGGTGTGGGATTAGAATTTACTATTACTTGTTGTGATGCTGTTCCGCTGCATCCTCCATTAGTTACCGTTACACTATAGGTGGTAGGTACTGCCGGACTAACTGTAATAGCAGAGCTTGTAGCTCCCGTATTCCAGCTATAAGTTCCTCCACCGCTAGCAGTTAACGTTGTATTGCTTCCGTTACAAATTGTTGTGGTACCCGTAATTGTAGGCGTTAAATTTCCTCCAACGGTTACCTGAACAGTAGACGTTCCTGTACATCCGCCGTTAGTTACGGTTACTGTATAACTTGTGGTTGAAACGGGCGATACAGTAATAGCAGTGGTTGTAGCTCCAGTATTCCAGCTGTATGTTCCTCCACCTGTGGCGGTTAATGTTGTATTGCCTCCGGCACAAATTGTTGTAGTGCCTGCTATTGTTGGGCTTGGATTGGATTGCACTAGTACCTGAACTGTAGCTGTACCGGTACATCCGCCGTTAGTTGCGGTAACAGTATAACTTGTGGTTGAAACCGGAGATACAGTAATAGCGGTAGTTGTAGCTCCAGTATTCCAGCTGTATGTTCCTCCACCTGTAGCGGTTAATGTTGTGCTCTTCCCGCTACATATAGTTGCGGTTCCGGTAATTGTGGGTGTTAGTCCCGGATTAACAGTTACTACTACAGGTATTCTATAATTACCCGGACAAGCCCCTACATAATAAGTACTGTTAGCAACAAGCACCGGTGTTGTAAAGGGAGAACCTGTAGCTATTGATACACCACCTGTTTGAGTTGAGTACCATGTTATAACTGTTCCCAACGGGACTGTTCCTGCTAGTGTTGCGGTAAGTGTTGCAGTAGAACCGGAACATATTGTTGCGTTGGACGCAGTAATTGTAAAATTAGTGATGGGTTGATTTATTAAGCCTAATCCGCCGCTTGTGGCCCCATTGGGAGGAAATTCAGTTAATGAATTGGAATTAGTGGTGCCATTTGCTCCCCCGCTTGCAGTCATGGCAATTGCTCCATTTGAAATGGCAATATAACCGCCGCCACCACCACCGCCAGGCCCTTCAGATTCTCCTATACCGAAACCGACAACTTGATTCCCTCCTACTCCTCCATTTGCCACAGCTGAAATGCCAGATATTCCACCAACGGAATTTAATATAATAGTCCCACCTGCACCGGCACCACCGCTGCCGTCAACACCTGCGTTTCCACCGGATCCACCATTAGCAAGGATAGATCCTGTTCCTGACACTGTACCATAGTTCATTAGATAAACTAAGCCGCCTCCGATTCCACCTACCCCACCGGCAGTGTTATCCCTATCCCCAGCACCACCACCTCCTCCTAAAAATATTTTCCCTGTAGAGTAATCCAATGGCCTGCCTCCCATTCCACCATTGTTTCTTCTGTAATCACCATTCCAACCGTTAACTGCACCTGAATAAGGTGCACCAGCAGGAGCAGTAGCATCTAAATTGGCCTGAGCAAAAGAATATCCACCTTTTCCTCCGCCTGATGAGGTATTAGCCGAAAAAGTACCACCTTCTAAATTCCAAGCTGCAACGTAATTGTGAGGCGTAGGGGTCGGATCTATAGTAGTTATATCCGGATTTCCTAAGCCATTCCATCCTGCAATATCACCTGCATTAGCTCCACCGCCGCCGGCAGAATTATGACAATCTCCTCCTCCTCCTGCATTCGCTGCCGCACCACGGGCGTATCTTCCACCATATATAGCATAATCCGTTTGATAACCTCCAATACCTTCTCCTTTATCGGCTCCCTCTGTACTTTTAGGCATCGACATTTGACCCCCACCATAGCTGCTTGCATTATTTGGAGATAATGCCCCACCACGAAATCCTCGTCCACTTACATCAATCCCCCCCCCTGTATTTATAATCGTATTTGCGTTTACCTCAATGGCCACAACACCACCAATAGTACCTGTCCAAGTTGTTGGTATTATCGTACCCGGGCTGGTAACTGTTAATGAATTATAACGGGGAACACGGATCACCTGAACTTTCCCTGCTGAAGTATAATTATATTTTAAGCCGCAATCAATAGTAATGGTTGTTGCATTAGGTGCACTATTTACCTGAACGAATTCATAATTACCGCAATTATTATAATCGGATGGTTGATTGATTTGTCCCCAGGTATTATCATTGGGGATCCCATAAAAAGTCCCGCTTCCTGCCGGGAATTCAACTGAGCTTCCATTGATAGTAGCGCCCTGCATTTGAATAATCATGATCAAATCACCCGGAGCAAGTGTGCCTGCAAAACGCCCATTGGCATTCAAGCCACTGGCAGCAACTGTGATGGATGTATTTCCTACTACACCGTTGGCTGTTAGTGTAGTATATTCATTAACAATTGTATTAGCTGTGCTAATTGTATGTATGGGCTGCACGCCGTCTTTTCCACGCTGCGCATAGGATATGCCAGCTATTAAAATAAAACAAATAAATAAATATTTGGGGGCTAATCGCATAAGATTAATTTTTATAATAATCCAACTATTAAAACTTTAGCCAAATATAAAAGTTATACTTCATACTCCTTTTATATCAGACGCTAATTTCCTTGAAAGGGTTGCGTGGTATCCATTCAATTGGTTTTAAATAATCTATAAAGGGTTTAATGATTCTATTGGATAACGGATTCCTATGTCGGACATAACATGTTAGCTGATGTGCCTGGGCCCCCACAGTCGTTTTAATTTCGGATGCGGTACGTCCTAAAAAAAGCTGTTTTACATTATTCTCAATCGCCTCCTTCACATAATCATAAAGTATGTTCTGATATATATCTAAGTCTTTATTAACAGTATAATCCAAACCAATAAAATGAGCTTCTATAGAATCTTTTAATTTAAATGAAGTTTTGAAACCAACCAACTTTTCATTTTTATAATAGGCAAGGAACGTAAATCCATCGCCCAATTCATTTTTCATTTCAGCAAAATAATTGGCCGATAATGAGGCTAATCGAAACTTCGCTTTTAAAAGAACATTATCATATAATACCTGAATTTGCTCCGCATTTTTTTTGATATCTTCTGAAGAAAACAATTTCCGTTCTATACTTTCGCCTTTTTTAACAATACTTTTAGCACGGTGGCGATATTTTTTACTCATCGCGTTTATATATTCATCAAACGTTTTCCATTCTATATCAACTATCATGTTGGGCTCTACCAAAAAATCATGATAATTATATTCTGTTAATTCATGCGAAGGACTTTTAGCGGCCGTATAAAAATCTTTTACCAAAGTAGCGGCTATCTTTCCACGTAATTTTTCAGTTTTACCAATACTATATATCACATCCGTTAATATATCAAAAGCTTCCTTGTTGTCTATTTCCGGACCATATATAAACCCGTGTTCACCACTAATAAAAGCGTTTCCACAAATAAGTAAACGCATGTTTATTTTATCGGCGCTTCGTTTTAAATGGTTGGTAAAATGTTTTTTTAAATATCCTGTAATGATGCAGGAAAGTTCTTTCCCTTCCTGTTCAATTAAACTTTCAAAGCTCTCCGAAGAAAAATCAATAACCTGGAAATAAGCAATAGCAATAGGTTTTTCATTATTAAAAATAATAGCATAATGAAACCGCATGTTATCAGGATGCGTATTTTCCAATACTGTAAGGTATGGGATTTTTAAAAATTCACTGCCGTAATTTACTATGCTGCTCCAATGCTCAGCATTTATCTTACTTACAGAATCACAAATAGAAAAAGTAAAGCCGGAAGATTTTTTACATACGACCGAGTTTTTTTTAGCTATTTTATTACAGGAAATTACCATTTATGTTTTAATACATTTTACTATGACTGCCTAAAGGTAAAAAAAATTACACCAGGTAGGCGTATCATTACTAATTAGGGGGGCTTAAATTTATGGCTTTATTGCGTTCTTATCAACTCTGTTGTTTCAATAAAATTATGTATTAACTTTGCATATCTGTTTAACATAATTATATTATGAAATTTATTATTAAACTCATTATTTCAACCCTCGCCATATTGGTTTCATCCTACCTGTTACGTGGTGTAAATATTGATAATAACAGCTTTTTTACAGCGCTGATAGTAGCAGCCGTGTTGGCATTTTTAAATACTGTAGTAAAACCAATTATGATATTGCTCACCATACCGGTTACCATTTTCACATTTGGTTTATTTCTACTGGTAATTAACGCATTCATAATATTACTTGCAGCGAAATTAGTGAATGGTTTTTATGTTGACGGTTTTTGGTGGGCTTTACTATTTAGTTTAATATTATCAATTATTACCTCAATCCTGGAAGGAATTAAAAGAAGTGATGAAGAGAAGTGAGAAGAATTAAAATCGAAAATTCGCGAACATGAATAATATTAAAAATATGGACAAACAAGATCACGATATGGATACCCAATCAGATATACTTATTGCGCCTGAAAAAGTAGAAATTGACGACAAACAAATCATACTTTATAATGATGATTTTAATACGTTTAATTTTGTCATTGAAACGTTGATAAAAATTTGTAACCATACCGCTATACAGGCCGAACAATGTGCATATTTAGTGCATCATATAGGAAAATGTTCTGTAAAAAAAGGGGCTTATGAAAAATTAGAAGTAATATGTACTGCACTTCTGGAAAGAGGGTTAACCGCGGAGATCGAATGAAGCAAAGAGTATTAATTAATATAATTATGAAGAGAAAAATATTTTTTTTACTTATTACAGCATTATTTCTTATTGCCTGTGAAAATGTGCCCATTACTGGGCGAAAGCAAGTGAGCCTGATTCCAGAGTCGGATATGATAGGAATGAGTTTAACCAGTTATAAAGAATTTTTAACAAAAAATCCTCCTGTTGCTGTAAACGATAATAACGCGCAACTGGTAAAAAAAGTAGGAAATAATATCGCGAAGGGAGTTGAAACATTTATAAAAGAAAAAGGCCTTTCATCTCGTTTGGAAGGTTACCAATGGGAATTTAATCTTGTAAACGATAAGACCGTAAACGCTTGGTGTATGCCTGGTGGGAAGGTTGTTGTATATTCAGGCTTGCTTGCTGTTACACAAACGGAAGCGGCACTTGCATGTGTCTTGGGACATGAAATTGCCCATGCTGTGGCGCGTCATGGAAATGAGCGCATGAGCCAGGCATTATTGGTACAAGTCGGCGGAACCGCATTACAAGTGGCACTTTCGCAAAAAGCTCAATTAACGCAAGATCTTTTTATGCAATCGTATGGTGTTAGTTCACAATTAGGAATGCTCAAATATTCTCGTGTACAGGAAAGTGAAGCCGATAAAATGGGATTGATATTTATGGCCATTGCTGGCTATAACCCCGAAGAAGCTGTAACGTTTTGGGAACGCATGGCAAAAGTAAGTGAAGGAAAGCAGTCATATGAGATATTGAGTACCCACCCCAGTGATGAAAAACGCATTGCTGATATAAAAGCATTTCTGCCTCAGGCAATGAAATACTATAAAAAATAAAAGTCAACGCCAATGTTGCTTTGCAACACAATTTTTCATACATTTGTAAAAAAACTAAGCATCATGAGTTTTAAAATAGAAAAAAACGACAAATACACTGTTATAACGCTACAGTCCGAAAAACTGGATAGTAACTTATCTCCTGCTCTTAAATCTGAATTGGTTATCCTTAATACAGACGGGGTTAAAAATATTATAATTGACTTAACTGATACACGTTATTGCGATTCATCCGGGTTAAGCGCTATTTTGGTAGCGAATCGCTTATGCAAAAACAGTCAGGGAACATTTGTATTAACCGGTTTACAAGAACCCGTAAAAAAATTAATTTCTATTTCCCAACTCGACACTATTTTAAACATCACCAATACTAAGGCTGAAGGGGTTGATCTTCTTTCTGTCGAAGTTTAATTGAAAATTAAAGAATGATAGTAACGGGGCAAATATGCAAAATTTTGAGTTAACTATTTTAGGTTGCAGCAGCGCAACTCCCACATCTACACGTAATCCAACCGCTCAGCTATTAAACATTGCTGAGCGTTTTTTTTTGATAGATTGTGGGGAAGCTACCCAGATCCAATTACGGAAATACAAAATTAAATTCCAACGTATCAATCATATTTTCATCAGTCACTTGCATGGCGACCATTACCTCGGGTTGATAGGATTACTTTCCAGTATGCATTTACTTGGCCGTACAAATGAAATGCATCTGTATTGTCCGGCAGAATTAAAAGAAATCATTGAGATCCAATATAGATATTCTCAAACACGGTTAAATTTCAGTATTAATTATCATCCGCACAAATACATCAATAATGAATTAATTTTTGAAGATGAAAAAGTAGAAGTCCGAAGCATTTTATTAAATCACCGCATCCCTTGCTGTGGGTTTCTGTTCACTGAAAAACCTTTGTTGGCGAATATTTCAAAAGATTCCATAAGAGCATATCAATTACCCATTGAGCAAATAGTAGCGATAAAACAAGGAGCTGATTTTATTACGGCAACCGGTAAAATTATTCCCAACAACAAATTGGTAAGCAATAAAAAAAATCAACGCAGCTATGCTTATTGTTCTGATACATGTTATGATGAACGTATTATTGAATTTGTAAAAGGTGTCGACCTGTTATACCATGAAGCCACCTTTATGCAGGATATGTTGCAACGAGCCACCGAAACATTCCATTCAACTGCTTTACAAGCTGCTACCATCGCTAAAAAAGCGGGAGCACATAAATTGATGATAGGACATTATTCCGCACGATACAAGGACCTGCAACCACTTCTTGATGAAGCAAAAACAGTTTTCAATAATACCGTACTTGCAATTGAAGGAGAATCATTGATAATTGATAATTATTAATTATTTTTGTGTACTTTTGATCATTATTTATAATTTATTCTAAATAGATTATTGTGGAGAAAATAAAGATCACTATTGCAGACAGCCATTTCTTAAGCCGCAAAGGTTTAGCTGTATTATTGAACGCGAATATCGATTTTGTATTATTAGCAGAAGCATTAAGCACTTCCGATTTGATAAACCAATCCAAATTTTATAAACCCGATTTGATCATTATTGATTATACTTCTGTAAATTACAGTTTAGATGGCTTACAACAAATCGTAAAAAAATATCCAAAAACGAAATTACTCGCTATCACGGACCTGCAAAGTAACTCTACCATTCTAAAGGCCCTAAAATCAGGTGTTACAAGCCATTTATTAAAAGATTGTGACCAGGACGAAATAATTGAAGCGATTTATAAAACAGCGCAAGGTGAAAAATTCATGTGTGGTACCATTGTAAATTCAGTGTTACAGGAAAAATCGGAAAATAATATTGAACAATCTTCTTCTTGTGAAGGATTAAATATCCGTGAACGTGAAATGGAAATCATTAAATTAATTGCCGAAGGATATTCTAATAAAGAAGTTGCCGATAAATTATTTTTAAGCACCCATACTGTTACTACTCACCGTAAAAACATTATGAATAAATTGGGTGTAAAGAATACAGCAGGATTAGTTCTATTCGCTGTTCGTGAAAATCTTGTCAGCCCAAATCATTTCTTATTTTCCCCAAGTAATTAAACCACTACATTTTGTTTATATGCCTTTTCTATAAAGAAAAATCAGGCAATAAAACATATATTTAAAACTCTCTTCCAAAAATACTAAAGCCTACCTACAAATAGGTATTGTTTAGAATTGTTCTAAATTACCTTGTTTAGGGTATTGTACTCTCTTCTTTTACACTTTTCTTTGTGCCGTTAAAATGCAAAATTATTTTTTGCAAAAAATTAAGAAGAAAACAAATTGAAATTATGAGATCAGTAACCTTTACCCTTATTTTATTATCGTCAGCGATAGTATGTAACTCTCAAATTATTGATTCAACTCACACATTTAAGGAAATTACAGTTACTTATTATAAAACCATGAACGGTATCGGAAGAATGAAAGATACTGATGGGCAAATAATTTATGCAGGAAAAAAAAGTGAAGTCCTTTTAATCGATAGCCTGGATGCAAACAAGGCAATCAACAATACCCGACAAATTATCGGCCGGATTCCCGGCTTGAATATTATTGAAACCGAAAGCGGAGGCTTTACTTCCAACGGGATCGCTTTTCGCGGATTAAATCCATATCAAAGTATCGAAACCAACACCCGCCAGAATGGTTACAATATTTCAGCCGATATTTTCGGATACAACGAAGCGTATTATTTACCACCAATGGAAGCTGTTAAAAGAATAATTTTTGTTCGCGGAGCATCATGCTTGTCTTTCGGCCCGCAAATTGGCGGAATGATAAACTATGATTTAAAAGATGGGGCAAACAAACCAATTGAAGTTACGGCATCACAAACAATTGGAAGCAATCGGATGTTCAATAGCTTTACCTCTTTAGGAGGCACTTACAAAAAAATAAAATATTACGGGTTTCTGCAATACAGGTATTTTGAAGGGTGGCGGGCAAATTCACAATCAAAACAGTTATCCGGTTTTGCAAGTGTAAGATACAATCCAAACGAAAAATTTCAGATAGGAATTGAATATACTGCTTTGCGAAATACTATACACATGCCTGGTGGTTTAACGGATTCATTATTTAAAGCGGATCCAAAACAATCGTTGCGTTCACGTAACTGGCTGCAAAGCCCATGGAACATTCTGGCCGCGAATATTACTTATAAAGTAAATAATACTACCTCCATCAGCATCAAGTCTTCATTGTTGTTTAGTCAGCGCGATATAGTTTGGCGTAACGAAGATGGTGGCCCGGGAGTGAAGGATACTATTGCACCTAACAATGCTTATATTCCTCGCGAAGTGGAACACGAATATTTCAGGAGCATCACAAACGAACTTCGTTTTCTGACCAATTATAATTTTGCAAAACAAAAACAAACACTTTCTTTAGGAGTAAGATATGCTTATGCATACAAAAAAAATCAGCATGGAGCGGAAGGAACTACAGGTAGCAATTTAGATTATACATTGAGCTCATCGTGGGGTGGGGAAATGGCTTTTTACACGACAAATATTGCCCCTTTTATTGAAAATATTTTCAGGATCGGCAAACGATTTAGTATCATACCCGGATTACGTTATGAATACTTAAGTACCATTGCAAATGGTTATGATGAAAATACCGCAGAAGATGGGCCAAACCCGTATGTATATTCCAACATGCAAAAACATACCCGCACATTTTTAGTTGGTGGAATTGGTTTACAGTATAAAACTTCTGAGATGACTAATTTTTACGCAAATTATAGCCAAAGCTACCGCCCGATTAGTTATTCTGAATTAACTCCTTTTGGAACAATTGCAAAAGTTGATCCTAATCTGAAAGATGCAAGTGCAGATAATGTGGATATCGGATACAGAGGAAATATTAAAAATATTTTAAATTTCGATTTCGGATTATTCTACATCAATTACAAAAACAAGATTGGAACTATTTACAAAACCGACAGTACTACTTATGCCTTCCGCACCAACACTGGGAATTCAGAGCATAAAGGGATAGAAACCTACATTGAACTGAATATTTTAGATGGATTAATTACTACAAATAAATTAGGAAAGCTAAGCATCTATAATTCTTATGGCTATGTAGATGCACATTACGTAGCTGGCGACTTCGCAGGAAAATACGTTGAATACGCTCCAAAAAATATAGAACGTATAGGATTAAATTATAAATTAAAGAATTTTTCAGTGAACATTCAATACTCCTACACCGCTTCTTCTTTCGGTGATGCAGGTAACATGAAGTTTTCAGAGGACGCACTGGCAGGGGTTATTCCGGTGTATAAACTCATTGATGTTTCTTCCTCTTATAAGATCAGACAAAAATACCAACTGAAGTTTGGTATAAACAATTTAACTAATGAAAAATATTTTACTCTTCGTACTACCGAATATCCCGGCCCGGGTATTATTCCATCAATAGGTCGAATGATTTATGCGGGAATATCAGCAACATTTTAATTCGTTAATATCCCTCTTTAATTAAAATGTATTGATGGGTTATTTCATATTGTGATATACTGTTTGTACATCATCATCTTCTTCTAATTTCCCAACAAGTACCATTACTTCGGCTACTTGTTCATCGGTTAATTCAATGGTTGATGTAGGAATACGCTCTAATTCTGAACTGATTATATTTAACTTTTTTGCTTCCAATGCTTTTTGCATAGCGCCAAAATCAGTGAAAGCGGCATATACAACAATCTCTTCTGCATCGCCTTCAATTTCATACGCACCAAAATCGATCAATTCCAATTCTAATTCTTCGATGTTTATATTTTCATTTTTAATACGGAAAACACCTTTACGTTCAAACAAATAATCCAATGACCCTGTTTTACCCAATTCACCGCCATTACGATTAAAGTTCATTCGCACATTCGCTACAGTACGAGTAGGATTATCAGTAGCGCATTCGATCAAGATAGCAACACCAAACGGCCCTTTTCCTTCATAAACTACTTCTTCCAGGTTCGATTCATCTTTTGAAGAAGCACGTTTAATAGCTGCGTCAATACGATCCTTTGGCATATTTAAGCCTTTGGAATTTTGAATGGCCACACGCAAACGAGCATTACCATTTGGATCCGCTCCGCCAAGTTTTACAGCGATCGCAATTTCTTTCCCCATACGGGTAAATCCTTTTGCCATCTTATCATAGCGGGCAAACATTTTATATTTACGCTTTTCGAATACTCGTCCCATACAATTATTTTTTTGTTTTTGTGAATGTAAACTTAAAAAAAATATTGCATTAATTCTCTAACTCGCTTGTTCATATCTGAAAGTTTTAGAGGTAAATATTCTAATACTGAACTTTTATTCATATTTTTGCAAAAAAAAATAAACCTTTATGCCAACTCCAACCTCCTGTATTTTAGTTCCAATTGATTCTACGGAACAAACTATAATCGCGCTTAGCCAATCTTATAACCTGGCACGTTTAACAAATTCTAAAATTGTATTACTTAGTGTTGACGAAGGTAATCCACCGATAGTTCAAAAAAAATTAGATCAATTAGCGAAGGAAGCAGCCACTAAATCCGGACAACCGGTTGAAACAATGATCCGTAAAGGAAATGTTTATGAAGAGATCAACAAAGTGGCTGATGTTCTAAATCCAATATTTGTAATGATTGGCTTGTCTTCAAAAATTTCAATAAAAAAATTGATTGGTAAAAATGCTTTTAAAATGGTGCGGGAATCAAAACATCCTGTAATCACCATACGCGGTAAAGTGCACCGCGATGGCTGCAAAACCATATTATTACCTGTGGATCTAACCAAGGAAACACGTGAAAAAGTTAATAAAGCAATTGAATTAGCAAAAATATTTAATGCTGATATCCGTGTAATATCTATTTTAACGCAAAAAGATGAGGAAGCGGAAAACAAACTTATCTCTTATTCCAACCAGGTTTGGAAATATATAAAAGACGAAGGTGTTCGTTGCACGATCAAAACATTGCGCGGAAACGATGTCCCTCAAATGATCCTGGATTATGGACATGAAGTGGAAGCTGATCTGATCCTCATAATGAGTAAAGCTGAATTAAGCATGAAGGAATTTTTTATTGGTACTGTCGCTCAACGCATTATTAATGACTCCGATATACCCGTGTTAAGTTACCGTCCCATGGAACGAAAGGATACCACAGTATTTACAACGCCTTATTAGTAATCACCGTGTAAGCTGGTAAATAAGTTTAGATGTATTTGTCTAAACGATTTTATTTATACTACTTCTCATACCAATTATTCAATCCCTTTACCCGAAAATTTATTGGCCCACGTCATCCAAAGCATAAAAATATAGCCATAAATGATAATGTTAAATGTATAGGTGTGGTTAAACTCAGTCCATGCACGTGAGTGAGTATCTAAAATAGCTAATGCAACAATGCGAAAAATATTCAGCAACTCTATTGATAGTATCCCTATTATAATATAAATTATTTTGAACTTTACTCTTCCTTTATAGGCTATTATGAATCCAGCAAACAATGCAAATAAAGCTATTCCATTGCAATTATCGCCAATCCAAAGCCCTCCTGTTCCATCTACACCAATCACTCGTTCAACACCTGTAAACACAGTATAATTCATTAGTTCCAGCATCCATTTACTGATAGCGATGCTCGTATCAATAACAAATAAATCAACCATCCTTAATGGATGCAACCATAGGTTATAAATGCAATACCAAAATATGTATAGAATAAAAATGGAAATTAAAAACCTGACAATTGGATTTTTAATAGAAAAAGAATTATTCATAATACATTAAAAATAAAAAAATCCCTAAGCGGGATTTTTTTTAACAGAATCATATATTTTTTTTCCTCCATAAGCCGCTCCTGCAATAAGCAATAGAACCACACCTCCATCCAACGGAATCGGGCAAGGAGGAAATGAGCCCCCGCATGGTAATGGGGGGCCCATACCCATTCCGGCACTTTTACATGTTGAAACAAGAAATGGAGAAATAAGAAAAAACAGAATGAAAGATATTTTGATAATTCCTTTATACATAAAAAAGTATTTTATTTGTTTAAACAAAGTTACTATTAATCAAAGTTACTATTAATTTATAATTAAATAATTAATTTTTCACAAATTTCTTAGTGACAGTTCCCTTGTCAGATGCAATTTTTACCAAATACATTCCACTATATCCCTCAGGTAATAATACATTGACCGATTGGCTGTTCGCATCAAGGGTTATTGCATTAGCAATTGGTTGTCCTAATATATTAACAAGAGTAATAGTGGTATTTGTTGTTTCACCTAAATTAAAGTTGATAATATTGCCTTGTAATGATGGTAATACTTCTACTTGATTTGCAAAATCGGAAATTAAATTAGACGAAGTTCCAACTGTTGTATTGTCTTTGTTTTTACTAAAATGAACGATGAAACGATTGCTGTTATCACCAGTGTTAATTTGAAAAGAATATACATTCTGTTTAGTTAAATCTATCATTTTATTCAAAAATTTATCTTCTAATTTAACCGAAGTATATTCACTCATAAAATTAAAGCCCTTCGCTTCAATTTTATAATTACCTGAAATACCAACTTGTGTATTTAAAGGTATAGAGTATGTTTCGTTCGATGAATTAAACGCATTGATTACTGACTTTTTCCCTTCAATCACACTATAAATACTGGGAGCGGTTTTATTGGGGCTTTTTCTGAAAGGATGATCTGTTATATCCCATCCATCTGACGCATCAGTAGAAGCATTAATTTTTAATACATGATATCCTATTGGGCCATTATCATTGCAGGCAAATGTTAAGGTAAAATAAGGATCAACTATATTAGAACGTATTTGAGTATTTCCCACATCAACTACTTTTGCTGATTCTGGAATGTTTAAGGTTGGAGCGGAATTAGCATACACCCAGAAACCCTGTGTTGGTGCTATAATAGTCCCTGCGCCAAAATTTTTATAATTATTTGAAGCGTAATCATACATATCAATTGTTGCGTTTAATCCAACGGATGATGCAAGCACCGTATTCCAAGAAATTGGTGATGCGAAAGGGTTACCAACCAAATTAGAACCTTTGCCCGCCCCACTGTATGAAACAATCGGGTTGCCATAACTCTTATCACCTTGATTTGGAACGCCAATAGTATTTATAGTTGTATTGGGGAAATTTCCATAAGAATAATTACCGGATAAAAACACTTCATATCCTTTACCGGGAGTTAAAGTTGTCCCCGAAGAGATATTACCAACAAAATAATCGACAGGTTCGCTATAAGTGTATTGCGTGGGATACACAGGATCGTAGCTAATAGCTGCTATTTCCGCGCCGTTAGCCCAATCAGCAAATGTTGTACTTTGAACGGGTGAAGATAAATCACACCAAGTTGTATCCCGCACAGTAATATAACGTTGAATAGTAAAATTCCCTGAGATAGAACCTGCACTTTGTGCAATACGGGCTGTTTTGGCAGCTGTGGATACCATCGTAAAAGAAATTGCGCTGGAAGTGTTAAATGCTCCACTAGTTACGGTTAGCACATCATTCAATATATATGTTCCACTACTAATGCTAACTCCTGCGGCATTGTTAATTGTTAAACCTTCAAAAGTAGTTATTGCAGCACCTGATATGGTTTGAGCTGCGCTACCATTAAATGTAACTGTTTTACCGGAACTTGCTGTGAAGGAGCCATTTTTAACCCAATTTCCGCCCACAGTAACGTTATAACCATTTGAATTAAATGGCGCTGAATTGCTTATGGTTAAATTATTTAATACAGTAATATCCGCCCCTAAATTTTTTCCTGCGCCGCCGGAAAGGATTAAATTATAATAACCTGCAGTTGGATCCTTAATTGTGGTTCCCGAGCTGGAAATATTATAAGTAACAGTATTACCGGAAGCATTTGCTGTTAAAGTAGTACCTGCAGTAGATAAAAACCCGTTTACCGTTATCGTTAAAGAAGAGTTCGCGCTATTAATCCATCCCGAACCGCCATAACTAGTAAGAGTTGCGAAAGTAACAGTTCCAAAATTAGTAACTACTGCGGCGTACCATAACACGGTGGCTAACGGTTTTGAAATGGTTGTTCCTGCCGCAATGGTCATATTTTGATAAAAAATATAAATGACCCTAGAAGTAAGTTGTGCAGGTGCAACAGCAGTAATAACAGATGACGGCACACCATACCAAAAATAAATCTGGCCACTGTTACCCTGTTCAGTTCCAGTTGCCGAAACTGTATAACTTCTGTATATTTTTAAAACCATAGGGCTTCCACAATTTAACGTTCCATTCACGGTCAGGCTTTGACATTGGCTGGCAACAATATTAGTTACAACATGTCCCGCGCCAATAATAACATCATCTGTGGATGTAGGAACACCTACAGGAACCCAATTGTTTGGATCACTCCATGCACCTGTAGCTACTGAGGTTTTTGCAATGCTCATTAAAGATATACCTGAAATAAAAAAACAAATGGCCGAAATTTTTATAAAATTTTTCATGGTAGTGTAATTTAGGTGGACAAATATATACTATATTTTTAATATACTTGTTAATAGCTTTTTTCAATAATTTGTATACGATTCAATCAAAAAAAAGTTTCTTTTATGATGTTGATGTTATAAAAAAACAATTGAACTACACTCTAAAAATTAGCGGTAAATCACAAACCTGCCTCTGATATTTTTCTATATATTTGCATACTTTTTTCATAAACACACTATGTCAAATAAGAAAAAAATATCAATTATTGAAACGGATGACCTGATTTACGTTTGGAGAATTTTTACTAAAAACTGGTATATACTTCTTACATGTATACTATTAGCTTTTGTGGTTTCTTATTTTTATACTTATAAACTTAAGGAAGTATATGCCGCCCAATCCCAGATACTACTTAAAAATAATGAAACATATGACTATCAAAGCCAAATATACAAAGGCTTAGGTTATTATTATAACTCACCGGATAATTCCAATCAAATAAGAGTAATCACTTCAAATGATTTGATAAACAAAACTTTATCGAGATTAAAATTTGATGTATCCTATTTTATTGTTGGACGATTAAAAACCACTGAAGTATTTGATGCAATGCCTTTTGTGGTATCAGCTCAAGTGCTTGATTATTCCTTATTCGAATCGGATTTCAAGCTTAAAATAATAAATGAAAAACAATATGAAATCTCATATTCCAAAGAAGGGTCAACAATCGTAAAAAAAGGAAACTTCTCTGAACCTATACAGGAAACTGATTTTTTTATAACCATCAAAAAAAATGAATTATTAAATAATGAAACAATTAATAGTTTAAAAAGTATTGATTATGTTTTTAAAGTTCACGATGTAAATACACTTATATCTAAATATAAGAGTTCTATTTCCATTGAAAATTTAGAAAACACCACAATTTTAGAATTAACTCTGGAAGATGGTATTCCTTCACGAGCCGTCACATTTTTAGATACTTTATCAAAGGAATACATTCAATATACAGCACAAGCCCAAATTACCGTCAATTCAAATACGTTAGACAATATTGATAAACAGTTAAAAGAAATTACGATAATACTGAATGGGATAGAAGATAATATGGAATCGTATAAATCCGATAAAGCTGTTTTGGATTTACCTAGGCAGGAAGAACAGTATTTTCATAAACTGGTAGAATATGACGCTCAAAAAAGAAATTTCCAATTATATATCCAATCTCTTGAAGCATTAGAAAAATATATAACAACGATTGGTAATTCTAAAACTGACAAATTATTGCCACCATCATTTTACATCGAACCTGGTGATGACTATTTAAGATCGGCATTAAGTAAGTTATATGCTATGCAAATGAGTAGAAATGAAAACCTTTTCGGGGCTACTGAATTAAATAATCATATAAATGAATTAGACCAAAATATTGAATTATTGCGAAAAAATATTTTGACATATATTGATAATTCTAAAAAAGGATTAAGACAAAAAATTGCAGATGTTGAAATGCAAATAGCTGATTATACCAGCATTATTAAAACAGTTCCAAAAACGCAGCGCGACCTTTTAACCATTCAACGTAAATTGGATGTAAATGAAAGGATGTATGAATATTTATTAGAAAAAAGAGCAAGTACTTTAATTGCCCGTGCGGGAATTTTACCGGAAACAAGTATTATTGAAACAGCGCATTCGATAGGAATGATAAAACCCAATAAAAAAAAAATATCATACTATTTTATTTTAGTAGGAAGTATAATTGGGCTTATAATCATATTTTTAAGAACAACTCTCTTTTATAAAATACAAAGTTTCGAAGAATTAAGAAAACTCACTGCTTTACCAATCTTAGGAGAAATTATTCAAAATGCCGAAACAGATAATACAAACTATGTGATTGTTGATAAAAACCCAAAAGCCCCAATTACGGAAAGTTTCAGGGTAATTCGAACCAACTTGGAATATATGGCAAGCGAAGTGGGACCAAAAGTTATATTGATTACATCCTATAATCCCGGGGAAGGGAAAACGTTTTGCTCCGTTAATCTTGCTACTATTTTAGCAAAAGCTTCTAAAAAAGTTCTACTAATAGAATTGGATTTACATAAACCAAAAGTGCAAAAAGCATTGAGTATGACATCCGATATAGGGATTAGTTCTATTTTAATTGGCAAAGTGGGAATTAAAGATTGTATTTTAGAAACACCTATAGAAAATTTAGATGCTATCTTATCGGGTCCAACTCCTCCCAATGCATCAGAAATAATATTGAGTAAACATTTAGCAGAAGTATTTGAGTATGGAAGGAATAACTATGATTATGTTATCGTAGATACTGCTCCTATTGGTTTAATAACAGATGCCTTAGTTATCATGAAGTATGTAGACATAAGTTTATTTGTATTAAACACAAAATTTGCGAACAAAAAAGTTATCTCTATCACACAGGAAATTGTTGATGCAAATAAGCTGACAAATTTTGGGTTAATTTTAAATGGGGTAAAACGTAAACGCTCACGTTATTATTATAATTATAATTACGGGTATGGGTATGGGTACGGATATAGTTATGGTAGTGGTGGTTATAAGGATAAGGGAAATTAATTTTTAATAGTTGAGTAAAAGATAATATTTGATAATTTATTTTATCGAATTTATAACGATGGTAAAAAATTCAGAAGAATGGGATTTAATAATTCAGCCAAAAAATAAATGGTACGACCTGCGTTTGAATGAAATTTGGAATTACAAGGACTTATTATTTTTATTTGTAAAGAGGGATTTTGTATCTATCTATAAACAAACAATTCTAGGTCCTTTATGGTTGTTTATTCAACCTATATTAACTACTCTTACATTTACTGTCATATTTACGAATGTGGCAAAAATTGGAACGAATGGAATTCCTGCCGTTTTATTTTATTTGTCCGGTATCACATTATGGACCTACTTTTCCGATTGTTTAACAAAAACTTCCAATACATTTATAACAAATGCTAATGTTTTTGGCAAAGTCTATTTCCCTCGTTTAATCATGCCACTTTCTGTTCTTATTTCTAATTTAATAAAACTAGGGATTCAATTCTTATTATTTATTATCGCGTGGATCTATTTTTTAATTACCACCGATGCGGTACATCCAAATATATATTTATTGCTCGTACCTTTTTTAATAATCATTATGGCAGGTTTAGGTATGAGCTTTGGGATTATTATATCTGCATTAACAACTAAATACAGGGACCTTAGTTTTTTGGTTGGTTTTGGCGTTCAGTTAATGATGTATGCTAGTCCAATTGTTTATCCTTTAGCTATTGTACCGGATAAGTATAAATATTTATTATTATTAAACCCGATTACATCCATTATAGAAGCTTTTAAATTTAGTTTTATGGGTATTGGATTCTTTAGTTGGGGGTATTTATTATACAGTTTTATATTCATGATCGTTTTATTATTAATTGGTATCATTGTGTTTACTAAGGTCGAAAAATCATTTATGGATACCGTATAATTTAAAAACATAAAATTGAATACAGTTATTAAAGTTGATAATATAGGAAAACAATACCGCTTAGGCCTAGTAGGAACAGGCACATTGGCTCATGATCTTAATCGCGCCTGGCATCGTATGCGTGGTAAGGAAGACCCTTATTTGCAGGTTGGTGATATAAATGATAGTTCTGCAAAAGGAGGGAGTGATTTAGTATGGGCATTACAGGATATAAACTTTGAAGTACAAAAAGGGGAAGTATTTGGTATTGTAGGAAAAAACGGTGCAGGAAAATCAACGCTACTTAAAATTCTTTCTCAAGTAACTACTCCAACTACAGGTAATGTTAAAGTGAAGGGACGCATTGCTTCTTTGTTGGAAGTGGGAACAGGTTTCCATCCGGAACTAACAGGTCGCGAAAACATTTTCTTAAACGGTGCCATACTTGGTATGACTAAAGTTGAAATCAAAAGCAAACTGGATGAAATAATTGATTTTAGTGGAATAGACCGTTATATAGATACGCCCGTAAAAAGATACAGCAGCGGAATGTACGTGCGCTTAGCTTTTGCAGTAGCAGCACATCTAGAGCCAGAGATTTTGATTATAGATGAGGTATTAGCGGTTGGGGATGCTGAATTTCAGAAGAAATGCTTGGGGAAGATGAAAGATGTTGCAGGACAAGGGCGTACAGTATTATTTGTGAGCCATAATATGACTGCAGTTAATTCCTTATGTACTAAATGTATTTATTTAAAAAATGGCGAAATTGCTGCTATGGGTGATACGATTAGTATTGTAAACAAATACCTTTCTAACGAAAACACATCTAAAACCTCTGTGGAATGGGGAAAGAATGAGTACCCAGGAGATGATATTGCCATATTACATTCTGCCAAATTAATTGATGGAAATTTTAATAAAATTGAATTTGCACCTATTGATAAAAAAATTGGAATTGAATTTATCTATGAAATTTTGAAAGAAGGTGGGAGGCCTGCTCCTAATATACACATTTTAACTTCAAAAGGAGAATACGCTTTTGTTAGTGGTCAAAAAGTAATTGAACAATATTTTAAAGTTGGAATTTATAAAACAGTTATGTGGATACCCGGAAACTTGCTAAATAGTGGAACATATATTGTTGGTGTGGCTGTAGCAAGTTTGAATCCTGTGAAGATTCACTTTTTTGCAAGAGAAGCACTTATCTTTGAAGTAATTGAAGATATTAATGAAAGAAGAACTGAATACAATCAAAATTTACCAGGTGTTGTTCGCCCTCTTTTAGATTGGGATACTGTAAAACTTTAAACAATGAAAGTAGTAATATTCGCAGGTGGTTTTGGTACAAGAATATCTGAGGAAACTGAAATTAGGCCGAAACCAATGGTTGAAATAGGTGGAAAACCTATATTATGGCATATAATGAAAATATACAGCAGTTATGGCTTTAATGATTTTATAATTTGTTTGGGCTATAAAAGTTATGTGATCAAAGAGTATTTCATGCATTATTATCTTCACAATTCAGATTTAACTATTGAACTGGGTAATAATAAAGTGGATGTACACTTTTCAAATGCAGAATCATTTAAAGTAACATTGATTGATACAGGATTGGAAACTAAAACTGCTGGACGTTTAAAGAGAATTCAAAAATATATAGGTAATGAAGATTTTTTACTTACATATGGAGACGGTGTGGCAGATATTGACCTACACAAACTGATAGCCTTTCATAAAAATCATGGAAAAGTGGCCACAGTTACTGCTGTTCAACCCGAAGCCAGATTTGGAGGAATGGAACTTTTAGTAAATGGGCAAGTAGCTTCGTTCAAAGAAAAACCTACAGGAGATGGTAAGTGGATAAATGCAGGATTTTTTGTTTTAAAGCCTGAGGTATTTAATTTCTTAAACAGTGAGGCTGATAATACCATGTGGGAAGACTATCCTTTAGAAGAATTAACAAAATCTGCGCAACTTGTAGCATATAAACACAATGGTTTTTGGAAATGCATGGATGCCTTACGAGATAAATTAGAATTGGAAAATCTATGGAAAACCAACACAGCTAAATGGAAAGTTTGGAAGTGAAAAATTTATTCAATTCAATATATTATAATAAAAGTGTACTTGTTACCGGTGATACTGGCTTTAAAGGAACTTGGATAACTTTTTGGCTATTGCAGATGGGTGCCAAAGTAATTGGCTACTCCATTGATGATAATACTCATCCTTCTCATCATAAACTATTAGCACACTCTTATAAAAGCTACCGTGGGGATATTAATAATTTAAAACAATTAATAAAAATAATTACTAAACATAAACCAGAGATCGTATTTCATTTAGCCGCACAATCTTTAGTTAGAAGTTCTTATTTGAACCCAGTTGAAACGTATACCACCAATGTTATTGGAACCTTAAATGTTTTTGAGGCTGCAAGAAATACTAATTCAGTAAAAGCAATTGTAAATATTACTACTGATAAAGTATATGAAAATTTAGAAATCAACAAAGCGTATAAAGAATCCGATAGCTTAGGAGGTTATGACATGTACAGTTCATCAAAAGCATGTGTTGAAATATTATCATCTTCTTACAAACGTTCATTTTTTAATAATAATTCTATTTTACTGGCTACAGCAAGGGCCGGAAACGTTATTGGCGGGGGCGATTGGGCTGAAGACCGGCTAATCCCAGATATAGTTAAAGCTACTTCTTGCAATAAAAAAACGATTATTCGTAATCCCACATCTATTAGACCATGGCAACATGTATTAGAGCCACTTTCAGGATATTTATTATTAGGACAAAAATTACTGGAAGGAAAAAAAGAATTTGCAGATAGTTGGAATTTTGGACCTCTTAAAAAGCAATGTTTAAAAGTTGCTGAGGTATTAGATATGTTTAAAAAAAATTGGTCTGAATTAAAAGTTACATATCCTGCAATAACAAAAAATGATCTCCATGAAGCGGGTATTTTAATGTTGGATTATTCAAAAGCAAAAAAAGTATTAAATTGGCAACCTGTTTGGGACATTAACATAACGATTCAAAAAACTGCACACTGGTATAAAAGTTATTATAAAACTGGCAAGCTATTAACAGCTAATGATTTAAACGAATATATTGCCGAGGCCAAAAATAAAAAAATAATTTGGGCCAAATGAAATTTATTGAAACAGAGTTAAGCAGTGCATATATTATAGAACTTTCTCCAATTGAAGATGAAAGAGGGAAATTTGCACGTGTGTTTTGTAAAAATGAATTTTCAAAAATTGGGCATACCAAAGAATTTGTTCAATTTAACCACTCAATAAATAAAAAAAAAGGTACTGTTAGAGGAATGCACTTTCAAAAACAACCGTATTCCGAAATAAAATTAATCAGGTGTATTAGTGGCGCAGTATACGATGTAATTATTGACTTACGTCCCAATTCTAAAACTTATTTAAAATGGTTTGGGGAAATTTTAAGTGCGCAAAACATGAAAATGATATACGTGCCAGAAGGTTTTGCACATGGTTTTCAAACACTGAAAAGTAATTCTGAATTATTATATCATCATACTGCATTTTATAATCCAGTATCAGAAGCAGGAATAAATGCATTAGATAAGAAAATAAATATAAAATGGCCTCAGCCTATATCTTTATTATCTGACAAGGATAAATCTTGGCCTTCGGTAAATAATATCCTTAATTCCTTTTAAATGAACTGTAGATTTTGTAAAACAGCCTTAAATAATGTGTTTGTAGACTTAGGAGAAAGCCCCCCATCAAACTCATTTTTAAAAGCTAGTCAACTAAGTATGAGTGAGGCAAAGTATCCATTAAAAATATTTGTTTGTGAAAACTGCTTTTTGGTTCAGGTTGATGAATATAAGAAAGCTACAGATATTTTCAGTAGCGACTATGCGTATTTTTCTTCTTTTTCAAACAGCTGGTTAAAACATGTCAAGAATTATACTGATATGATGATTGAACGCTTTGGTTATAATCAATCATCGCAAGTAATTGAAATTGCCAGTAATGATGGCTATTTACTTCAATATTTTCAACAACAAAATATTCCAGTTCTAGGAATAGAGCCTACTGCTAATACAGCTAAAGTCGCTATTGAAAAAGGGATTGAAAGCATTATTGATTTTTTTGGAATTAAATTAGCAACTGAATTATCAAAAAAAGGAACTAAAGCAGATTTATTACTCGGAAATAATGTGCTTGCACACGTGCCTGATATAAATGATTTTGTGGGCGGTATGAAAATAATTTTAAAACCTGATGGGGTTATTACAATGGAATTCCCCCACCTTCTTCAATTAGTTGAAAACAATCAATTTGATACTATATATCATGAACATTTTTCCTACCTATCGTTTGTTACAGTAAATAAAATATTTAATTCACATAACTTGGAAATATTTGATGTGGAAGAGATTTCTACCCATGGTGGATCATTACGAATTTTCGCCAAACATAAGGAGGATATAACAAAATTTATTTCTGAAAATGTTACACACCTTATATCTAAAGAAACAGAAACAGGTATGACTGATTTAGATTACTATAAAAATTTTCAGGAAAAAGTAAATGAAATAAAAACTGAGCTTGTAACCTTTTTAATTACAGAAAAAAGTGCAGGTAAAAAAATTATTGCCTATGGTGCTGCCGCAAAAGGAAATACGTTGCTTAATTACTGTGGGATAAAAAATGATCTGATAGATTTTGTTGTAGATGCTTCACCGTACAAACAAGACAAATTTTTACCTGGAAGTCATATTCCAGTAGTAAAAGAAGAAGAAATAAAAAAACAAAAACCCGATTTTATTTTAATTTTGCCTTGGAATATTAAAGAAGAGGTAATCAATCAATTAAATTATGCAAAAGATTGGAATTCTACTTTTATAATAGCAATACCAAAACTACAATTAATATAATATTATTACATAATAACTATAATCCAAAAATGAAAAAAACGATCATTGATTTTTTAAAAAAAATTTCATTCAAAATAGCAACCAGATACTGGAATAAGAATGATATAATTTCTATCGCAAATAAGCACTTCAAATTATTGGACTTGCTTCACCTTCCTTTAACATATAAAACTGATGGTTTATATACAATACATAATTGTGATTTTATACAAGACAAATTATTTGCTGAGTCATATAAATATGGAAAACTAACAGGTTCATGGGGAGATAGTGATCTTCAGTGGAGGGCTTATATAGGATGCTGGATTGCTGATAAAGTTAAAAATTACGAAGGTGATTTTGTAGAATGTGGTGTTAATAAGGGAGGCTTATCAAGAACAATAATTAATTATGTGAATTTCAATTCTCTTAAGAAAAAATTTTATTTAATGGATACCTTTAATGGCTTGGATGACAGGTATATTTCTGAAACAGAAAGAAAACAGGGCATCAGAGCAGGAGGTTATGAAGAATGTTATAATTTAGTTAAAAAAAATTTTGAAGGCTTTAATGTTGAAATTATCCGTGGAACTATACCTGAAACACTTCCACAAGTTAAAACAGACAAAATATGTTATTTATCTATTGATATGAATTGTGTTGAACCTGAAATTGCTGCTGCAGAGTATTTTTGGGATAAACTTGTGGATGGGGGAATTATTTTATTAGATGATTATGGTTGGGCAATGCACATTGCACAAAAAAATGCTTTTGATGAATTTGCTAAACAAAAAGGACACAAAGTATTGTCCTTACCAACTGGTCAAGGCATAATCATAAAATAGTTTCATATAAATTAATGAATACTGGTGAGTAAAATAATAGAAAATAGAATTAATAATTACGCCAACAGTATGTTTCGGTTTGAAGCACTGCATGAAATTTGGCTCAACTCATGTACTGAATATATAAAACATTTATTTGGCGATTCCCTGAAAGGAAAAACGGTTATTGATTATGCCTTCGGAAGAGGTAATTGGTCTGTGGCTTTTTTAAGAGCAGGTGCAGAAAAAGTAATTGCAATAGATGCTTCTATAGATAACGTAAATAGATTTCAGGAATATTGTAAAAAAAACAATCTAAATTCCATATCCGTAATTCAAGGTAATTTGTTGAATGAAAAATTTGATATAAAAGCAGACTTTATTTGGTTATATGGAATTCTACACCATCTGAATGAACTGAACCTCTTTTTAACAAAGATAAAAGCACTATTAAAAAATCAACAATCACAATTATATGTTTATTACTATAACAAAAAAAGTTTAAGAGAAACAGTTGTAGAATGTTGCAGAAACTTACATGTATATGATAATGAATCGGAATTTTTAAATGACAATTACCTGTTCTTGAAAAGCTCAAAAAACCGTGCAAGTGATGACTTGGTTGCCCCTTATATAAATTGGTTTACAGCTCTGGAGTTAAAAAAAATTTTAAATGAAAACGGTATTTATGTAAAAAGGCAAGACATAGATTTTTATGAGTATCAAAATAAAACGGCAAATGAAGAATTTTATCCACATCAATTTTTGTGCGGACTTGAAAAAACCGATGAAATTGATGTAAAAGAAAAATCAGATTTTTATGAAACCGAAATTAACATTCTATCGAATCTGGCTAAAGAGGTGTTGATTTTTTTCACTAAAAAAGAGGATAGAAAAAAGATTTCGATTGGCATTTTTAACACTCATTTTACTTCCTTAAAAAATAACTCTATAAAAAACTCATTGATCGAAATATTTTTATATTTGATGCGATTGGCTGCGCAAGTAAAAGAATTTAACACATCGGCTCATTTCAACACTTTGTCTGAAAATTATTACAACATGTTGATGAAATCTGTTTATGACATAGAACGAAATACAGACATGGAAATTTTAGGAAAAAACTTATTTACTGAATATTTACAAAATAACCGAATCCGATTATAAGATACACTATGAAAATTTTAGGTTTACACAAAGACCCATGGCATAACACAGGTGCTGCTATAGTTCAAAAAGTGAATGGTAAAGTCAGTTTTGTAAATTTGGCGGAAGAAAGAAGTGACAGGGTGAAAGACTCAAGAAATTTCCCCATACTTTCAACAAATGCTTGTATGGCTGAGCTAGGAATTAAAAATTATAACGATTTTGACCTTGTGGTATTGGATTACATCAGGGATGGAAATGATTTCCGGAAAGATTATTTTAATAAACCTTGTTTACAAGATAATTTTTTAAATAATATAGATCCTGTCAAAATACATGTAATAAATCATCATCTTGCCCATGCATATAATGTATTTTATTCTTCAAAATTCAGTAACGCTGCTATTCTTATAGTTGATGGAAGAGGCTCCGAAAGAGAAACCCAAAGCCTTTATATGGCAGATACAAAAACTGGAATTAAACTCATTGATAAAACCGACTGCATTGGAATAGGATTATTATACGCTTCTGTTACTCAAAAAATTGGTTTTGGTTTATTACAAGAAGGTAAAACAATGGGACTTGCCCCATACGGGAAAGGTATAAAGAAACAATTTCTCAAATTCCCACACAATTTCAACGGTATTTCAACCGATTACAGTAGTATTTGCGTTGATAATAGTTACGATATGAACATTACCCATCCCCCTATCGAAACTTTCGATGATAAAGCAAGGGTTGCATATGAAATACAGGAAGAATGCGAATTCGCAATGCTGCATTTAGCCAAATATGCAAAAGAAAAAACAGGAGCCGATTTTTTATGCATTTCAGGAGGAGTTGCGCTAAATTCTGTTGCTAATTATAAAATATTACAATCAGGCATATTTAAAGATGTGTTTATTAATCCTGCAGCTTCCGATACCGGAATACCTTTAGGAGCAGCATTATATGGTTATCATAGTGTTTTAAAGCAGCCTAGGGATTATAGTGGAATTAGTCCCTATTTAGGGCCTTCTTATGACACATCAACAATCAAAACGGCAATCGACAAGTTCAGTGGATTTAGATTAGTAGAGGAAGACGCTTTTAAAGTTGCTGCTGAAATAATCTCCGAAAATAAGATATTGGGATTCTTTCATGGAAGATCAGAAATGGGTCCCAGAGCTTTAGGAAACAGAAGTATCATTATGAGTCCATTACTTCCTGAAAATAAAGATATATTAAATGCCAGAGTGAAGTTCAGAGAAGCATTCCGGCCTTTCGCTCCCGCAATAATGAAAGAATATTCGGAAGATTATTTTGTAATCGATCGCGAAAGTCCATACATGTTATTTGTTCCTCTTGTAAAAAAAGACAAACTAAAAACTATTCCTGCCGTAACACATGTTGATCAAACTGGTAGATTGCAAACTGTTACCCGAGAATTTAATGGCAAATTTTATGATATTATTAAAAGTTTTTATGAAAAAACAGGTGTCCCTGTATTATTGAATACTTCTTTTAATGTTGCTGGTGAACCAATTGTCGAGTCACCCGAGGATGCAATAAAATGTTTTTTAAGTACTGATATAGATGCTTTATTAATCGAAGACTTCTTACTTATAAAAAACAAATAATTATTACCATACAAAATGAAATATATTAGAGTTGAAAATATTTATTCTATCTATAACATTTCGTTAGGATAACGGTATTCATAATTAATAAAAACAATGCATTTCACTATTCTTGGCGCTTCCGGTTTTATAGGTTCTAATCTTACAGCTTTTTTAAAATCAGAATCGATAGAATGTTTTACTCCACCTAAAGAATACGTTTTCACCAAAAATAAAAATTTAGGACATGTAATATACTGCATAGGACTTACTGCTGATTTTAGGCAAAAACCTATGGAAACAGTAAGAGCCCATGTTTGCAAATTAATGGAGGTTTTAGAAAATTCTAGCTTTGAATCATTTTTATATTTATCTTCATCAAGAGTGTATAATGAAGAAAGTGCAGGAACCGAAACCGACAAGTTATCTATTAGTTCATCTAATTTTAGCGACTTATACAACATTTCAAAACTCATGGGGGAATCAATTTGTTTTTCTCTTACCAATGAAAAAATACGCATAGCAAGACTTTCCAATGTAATTGGGAACGATTTCAATTCAGATAATTTCTTGGTTTCATTAATAAAAGAAGCCGTTGATAAAAATAAAATCGTCCTTGGTGTACCAATTCACGCATCTAAAGATTATATACTAATTGAAGATGTAGTAAAAATAATTGCTTTGATTTCTCAAAAAGGCATCCAAAGAATCTATAATGTAGCAAGTGGACTTCAAATAAGTAATGAGCAGATTGTAAATAAAATAAGATCCTATGTAAATTGTCAAATAGAAATTATAAATAATACCAAAGAATTAAAGTTTCCAGCTATTTCTATTAAAAAAATTAAAAACGAATTTAATTTTAAGCCTAAAAACATTCTTGATAACCTTGAAGGATTAATTTCAGATTATAAACAAACCAAACTATGATACAAATTGACACAAATAAAGGAAGAGTGAGTAAGGATGGGCAAGAGTATGCCATAGGAAGCCCAGAAGCATTTAAAATTATTTCCGATGCTTGGTTAAGGAGTGGATGGGATACAAAGTATGTATATTCATTTGAATGGATGGGGAGGCCTATTATTCAACTACCCGAAGACATGGTAAGGGCTCAGGAAGTTATATTTAAAATAAAACCTGATGTTATTATTGAAACGGGTGTGGCTCACGGAGGATCACTTATATTTTATGCCAGTTTGTGTAAAGCAATGGAGAAAGGACGAATTATAGGGATAGATATTGAAATTAGGCAACACAACAGAAAAGCGATTGAAGAACATTTTTTATTCCCATACATCTCACTGGTAGAAGGAAGCTCAACAGACCCATCAATTTTTTTGAAGGTTAAAGAACAAATAAAGCCATCAGATACAGTAATGATCCTATTAGATTCAAACCATACATTTGATCATGTTTTAAGTGAACTGAGGACTTATTCCTCAATGGTATCTATTGGCTCGTATATTGTAGCAACGGATGGTATTATGGAATATGTAGTAGGAGCACCGCGAAGTAATCCTGACTGGGCTTCTAATAACCCTAAGAAAGCTGCTGAGCAGTTTGTAAGAGAAAATAATGATTTTATTATAGAGGAACCTGCTTTTCCTTTTAATGAAGGTGTAATTACAGAAAGAGTAACTTATTGGCCCAGCGCCTTTATAAAAAGAATAAAATAATGGAACAACCTTTAGTGACAATAGGGATACCTACTTATAATCGACCTATGGGGTTGAAAAAGACTCTCATTGCTATCACTAATCAAACATATAACAATATTGAAATTATTGTATCTGACAATGGATCATCATCCAATGAAACAGAAACTATAGTTTTGGAATTTATCGCCCAAGATAAAAGAATAAAATATTTTAAACAATCCGAAAATAAAGGTATTTTTTTTAACTGGCAATTTGTTTTAGAACAAGCAAAGGGTGATTACTTTATGTGGGCAGCAGATGATGATGAATGGAAAGGAACTGATTTCTTAAATACATTAATGTTATATGCTCCGAAAAACATCTTAGCTTTTCCTGATGCCATAGTTAAAGAAAAAAGCAATCTAAGATCTTATCCCATAAAAAGTTTTGAAAATTGTAATGATAAACTCGATTACATAAAAAACTTTGTTTCATGTGGTTGGGGATACCCTATGTATGGTCTGTTTAATTTAAAATTATTTTATCAATATGGTCTTCAATTTAAATTTGCTAATGACCTCTCCTATTACATGGAAGGGGAGTTCCTACATAAATTATTTTTAGCGGGCCCAGTAAAATATGTAAAAGAAGCAACAATTATTTATAGTCCGCTCGGATCAGAACCTTCAATAGATTTACGTATTGAGAGTTGGCTAAAATATTTCAAAAGAACACTCATAATTTATAAAAATTCTGATTTATCAAGTGAAACAAAACACGATTTAATAAAAGCTGTATTAGATATATATACTGCATATGCAAAAAACTTATTTGAAGAACTAGTATCATATAAAGAGTTAAAGAACAATATAAAACCAATCATAAAAAACAAAACTACAATTCTAAATAAAATCATTTTAAGAATAAAAGTTACATTTATGGTTCTTGTTAAAGGTCATTATTAATAAAAATAAAAATGGAAATCACAAAGTCAATCCAACGTTTATTTAGAAAGCGTCCATTAAAATTAAGAGATAACCCTTCTTATAGTGACTGCACTAAAACTATTGATATATTACTTAAGCACCATACCCCTTCAGTTTTATTTGACATTGGTGCACACAATGGAGACTGGAGTCAAATTATACTCGAAAGTATACCAAATGACATTTATATTGGATTGTTTGAACCTCAGAAAAAGCATTTTAATAAACTTGAAGAATTATTCAAAGGGGTTCCTAACAAATACCTTTTTAATATTGCTTTAGGTAGCATTTCAGGCAAGGGAATAATTAAGGGCGGTGGAGCTTCTGCTTCTTTATTGAATGCAAATAATATGCAACATACTATATTTCCAAATAGTTTTGATACCGCAGAAACAGAAGATACACCGATATTAACATTAGATGAAGTAATTGAAACACATAAACTTAAACTACCTGATGTAATTAAAATTGATGTTCAGGGTTTTGAGCTTGATGTATTTAAGGGAGCAATAAATACGCTTAAAAATGTTGAGTATATTATAGCGGAATTATCATTTATTAGTTTATATGAAAATCAGCCATCCCTTCCCGAATTATTACAATTTCTTGAAACTAATAATTTCAGAATAATTGATTTTGGTCATCAATGGAGAAATAATAAAAGAGAAATTATTCAAGTGGATGCCATTTTTAAAAGAAATTGAAAAAACATTATAGCCCTATAAAAGAATATGATTTTTATTATCAAAATAAAATTACCAATAACAAATCCTCGTTTAATGATCCCTTTCACACCACTCCTACAATAACAAAAATGCTAGTTCTTCAAATTTGGAATAAATGCACCTTATGCCAGTAGTATTAACCCCGCTATTATTATTAACTTTGGCAAAAAGTAGAACTAAAGTTTTAATAGATGCGTATAGTACTTATTGAGCCTCATTTTGCGGGACATCGACCTACTTATCTGTATCTATATTCTAAATCATTAATTGAACTAGGACATCAGGTATCTATTGTTTGCGGAGAAGATGAAAAATGTAGGCATTATTTACATACTGAAAAAAAATTAGGCTTTGTAAACGTTTTTCCATTTGTTGAGCTAACCACTACCTCTATATTTCTATCTAAATTTTCTTTTTACAACAAATATATTTTTTGGAAAAGGTTAAAATTATCTTTAAAAAAACTCCCGAAAATTGATTTTGCTTTTTTTATGTATTTCGATTATTTTTTATTTAATTTTAATCAATTACAATTTAACAGACTATTTCATAAACTAAAACCTGCTGTTTTTTTGAATAAATATATTCTTCCGCTTTTTATCGATAATTGTTTACCGGTTAAATGGTCGGGAATAGTATTTCATACGTCACATTATCAAAACGAGGGTTATAAGTACCTGTTCACATCTAATCACAATAGCTCAATTGCTGTGCTTGATGAAACGTTTGATTTAAATTTTGATGTGAAAAATAAATTTGTACTGCCGGATATTACTGATGAAGTAAACCCCATGGTTTTAAGTGATTTAGCTCAACATATTATTAAAAAAGCGAATGGCAGAAAAATAATATCATTATTAGGATCGCTTGAAAAAAGAAAAGGGATAATCCCTTTACTGGAAGTAATACAACAAATGGATCCGGGCAACTACTTTTTTTTAATAGCCGGAAATCTAGACCTTACTTTTAGCAAAGCTGAAAAAGAAACACTACAACGAGTACAACAATTGGAAAACTGTCATTTGCTATTGGAAGGGATCCCCACTGAATACGATTTTAATTCTTTAGTAAAAATCACCGATATAATTTACCTGGTTTACATAGATTTTTTTCACAGTAGTAACCTCTTAACCAAAGCCGGCTTATTTGAAAAACCTGTTTTAACATTACACGATCATTGCATTGGAAAGCGTGTAAAAAAATATAACATCGGGGTTACCATTGCTAATCCGAATGTTTCAGAAATTAAAAACGCATTGGAAAATTTTGATCATTTATTTGATCGATCGCAAGGGAAATTTAAAGAATACTTTTTTATACATTCACAAGCGCAACTAAAAAAATCATTAAAAAATATTCTTGAGAATTAAAATATGTGTGGAATAGCAGGTATCTATCATTTTAATGGCGAGCGTGTTGAAAAGGATCAAATCGATAAATTAACAGATGCCGTCGCTCACCGTGGCCCTGATGGACGTGGCGTATGGTTTAATTCTACCTCAGATGTGGCATTTGGCCACAGAAGACTTTCCATATTAGATATCAGTGAAAACGGCCATCAGCCAATGAGTTATGATAACGAGCGTTACTCGATCACCTTGAATGGTGAGATATATAATTTTTTAGAGATCAGAAAAGAGTTAGAAAACGAAGGATATACTTTCCAATCCGAAACCGACACAGAAGTAATACTTGCAGCATACAAAGCTTGGGGCATAGCTATGCAGGATAAGTTTAACGGGATGTGGGCTTTTGCAATTTATGATACGATTGAAAAAAAATTATTCCTGTCGCGTGATCGCTTTGGAGTTAAACCACTTTATTATTATCAAAATAATACTAAAATTTATTTTTCGTCTGAGGTTAAAGCCATACACAAGCTACTTGGCAATGACTGGCAATTGAATGATGACGTAATTGCGGACATTGTTAAAGGAGGGTTTCAAAGCCATGCAACCATTCAAACATATTTAAAAGATGTTTATTCTCTTCCAGGGGGATATAACATGATCGTAACAAATTCAAAAGTTGAAATTACCGAATGGTATACATTAAAAAAAGTAACCATTCCTTCCTCTTTTCAAAAACAAGCCACCGCTTTAAAAGAATTAATAAAAGATGCCTGCGTACTTCGCATGCGCAGCGATGTACCCATCGCCACATGTCTTTCAGGCGGATTGGATAGCGGCACCATCACAGCGATGATCGCAAATTATCGCCCCGAAAATAATTCACGCTTTAACAACTATACACATAAAGGTTTTTGCGCTGCATTCCCGAATACTCCTATTGATGAAAGTAAAGATGCCATCAGGTTGGCAAAACAATTAAATTCACAAATTGATGTCCTGAATATAACACCTCCCAGCGAGGCAGAACTTATTGAGGCTATGAAGCAATGTGATGGCCCAATGCATGCACTTGCTTTTTATCCCATCTGGAGTTTATACAAACATATTCGTAAAAATAACATTATTGTAACACTTGATGGACAGGGACCGGATGAGATGTTGGGAGGTTACCGCCCTTTGATGGAAGCGATGGAGGCCGCTATTGAATTGAAAAAACCTGTATGGCTGAGAGATGTTTATACTACCTATTCAGAAATGGGAGAAACATCCCAGTTCAGCTCTAAACAATTTGCTAAAAATGAATTAACCCAGCTAATAAAAAACAGGGGTCTCCTACTTAAACTAGGTATAAAAACAGCGATAAAAAAAATAATACGTTACTCCTCCCCTAACCAACCTGCTGGTTTAAAAAAAACAAAAATACTTGCTCCTGTCAGACTACCTGACGAAAAAGCCAATATATTTGATAAAAGTTTATTTAAGCAATTTTTTCAAAACCCTTTACCCGGCATACTTCAGCAATACGACCGTTGCTCCATGGCAAATAGTGTAGAATGCCGGATGCCATTTATGGATTATAGGATAGTAGAATTTATTTTTTCATTACCGGTGGAATCAAAAGTTGGAGGAGGTTATACTAAACGTATATTACGTGAAGCCACCAAAGGGATTTTACCTGATGAAACCCGTTTGAATAAATTTAAAATAGGCTTCAACGCTCCTATAGTAGACTGGTTTCGTGGAGGCCTAAAAGAATTTATGTTAGAGCAAATAAATTCAGATAAATTTTTAAACTCTAATTACTTTGACGGAAAAAAATTAAAAAATGAATTCGATCAATTTCTTAATTCGGAAATGCCTAATTGGAATGATGCATGGAAATTTTGGCCACCTGTGCATTTAACGTGGTGGTTGAATAATAATAAGACTTCATCAAAAACTCCCACTGCTTTGGAGGTGGGATAAAGCGGTGAGGGCCTAAGGAAACAATTGCAAATGAATTTAGCTCCTATTGTTCTATTTGTTTATAACAGACCCTGGCATACAGAGCAAACCCTTTGTGCGCTTGCGGAAAACGAATTGGCCAAAGATTCCATCCTTTATATCTATGCCGATGGCCCAAAAGAAAGCGCACCACAGGATGTATTAAATAAAATAAATGAAACAAGAAGCATAATAAAAGCGAAGCAATGGTGTAAAGAGGTGCATATAGTGGAATCTCAAAAAAACAAAGGATTAGCAACTTCTGTAATTGAAGGAGTAACAGCTATTGTAAATAAACATGAAAAAATTATTGTGCTTGAAGATGACTTGATCACTTCAAAAGGTTTTTTAAAATATATGAATGACGCATTAAATAAATTTTCGACTATTGAAAAAGTAATGCAAATTTCGGGGCATTGCTTTCCTGCCAATAATATTCATAAAAGTAGTTCGTCCTTTTTTATTCCATTCTGTACATCTTGGGGATGGGGCACTTGGAAAAGAGCTTGGGATAAATTTGATGACAAGGCTTGCGGATATATGTTACTAAAATCGGATAAAGATCTTGAAAAAAGATTTAACCTGAATAATTCTTACTCTTATTCTACCATGTTGATAAATCAAATGGAATCTGCAACTATTGATTCATGGGCCATCCGTTGGTGGTGGAGTTTTTTTAAAGCAAACGGGATTGCATTATTTCCCGATAAAAGCCTTGTTAAAAACATTGGGTTTGGAGTGGATGGTACCCACACACATGGCAAAGATCCTTTCCCAATAAAGGACTTCGATCCGAATTATTTTATAAATAAATTCCCGGCTGATGACTTAATCAATGAAAACTATTTTGAACAAATCAAATCACACATATATAAAGCTTCATCTAATGTAAGTTATGAAAAGAAAAATAGATATATCTTTATAAAAAAAATTATCCGGATAATAAAAATGAATAAAATAAAAAAAATTATTGCTCTTGTTTGCCCTCCAATTATATGGAAAGGTATTACCAAAATAAAAAATCAAACGGTTTCCACTTACCAGAAAAAAGAAAATGTAATTATTTCAAATCCTAACGAACAGGACTTAGATATATACTGGGATCCAAAAATGGCAGAAATGTTAGAAACATGGGGAGAAAACCATGTCTGGAATGAAATTCAAATGTTATTAGCTAACTCAAGTGGAAAAGTGCTTGATATTGCATGTGGCACAGGTGTAACTATTAATATTGTGGCAAAAAATAATCAACTGCAAGTACATGGCTGTGACATTTCCGATTTCTTAATTGAGAAGGCTATAAATAGAGGAATAAAAAGCGAATTACTGAAGGTATGTGATGCCACAAATATGGATTGTTATAAAGATAATTCTTTCGATTATTCGTATTCAATTGGTTCATTGGAACATTTTACCGATGATGGAATTTTAAAATTTGTTGGGGAAATTTATCGCATTACTAATAAATATACATATCATATGGTTCCCGTTTCTATAACTGGAGTAAACCATGGTTGGATAAAAACTGTTCAAAGTTATTACAACAACTCGGAGGAGTGGTGGATAGAAAAATTTAAATCGAAATATAAAACTGTAAAAAGTATTAATTCTGGCTGGAAAGATGAAATTTCGATTGGCATGTGGTTTATTTGTTCAAAAAATTAGTTAGATAAAATCGAATGAAACAATATTTAAATAATCTATTTCTTCACGACAGAAAAAAATATTCTATTGAAAAAGAAATTGCTTCTTATATAAAAAATGGGAGGGTTCCTTGGTCAGAAGGATATGAAGAATATAAATATAAATTTATTGCTGATACGATTAATTCTACAGAAGCTCTTACTTATTTTAAAAATAAAACATTACCTGAAAATTTCGGGTTAGGTATAGATGAACGTTCTGTTGAATATCCCTGGATATTTTCCAGACTTTCTAATAACAAAGCAGCAATTCTTGATGCTGGTTCCACTTTTAATTTTGATTTCGTAGTTGAGCATACGCATATCAAAAATAAAGACCTTACAATCTTTACATTTTTTCCTGAAAAAAATTGTTTTTTTAAAAACAGAATTAGCTATGTATTTGGTGATTTAAGAAAAATGTATTTTAAAAAGGATTCCTTCGATGAGGTAGTTTCTCAATCTACCATCGAACATATTGATATGGATAATTCCATATATGGATATGAAGAAAAAAACACTAAAGAAAAAAAATCATTTGAGTATTTGAAAGCTGTAGTGGAGATGATAGAGGTTTTAAAACCCAGTGGTAAATTACTTATCACTTTTCCTTTTGGAAAATATGAATATCATGGATTTTTTCAACAGTTTGATGAAGAAATGTTGCAAAAAATTCTTGATTTATTTAAAGAAAATGGATCGGTTGAAATTGATTATTTTAAATATGAGAAAACAGGATGGAGATTTGCTGAAAGATCCGAATTATTGTACGTAGAATCATATAATCCTCATACTGGAAAAGGAAAATTAGATGATGGTGCAGCTCATTGCAGAAGTATTGCCTGTATTGAATTCATAAAAAATACTCAATGACTTGGGAGGAAACAATAGTATATATTCGTACCCAGCCCGAATACAAAGAGCTGGTTGAGATGGCCTATTTTGAAGAAGTTCTTACATTAAATGTTGAACGATTTATTAAAAGCGAAGAATTTATTGAAACAAAGGCGTTAGTAGCAAAATACAAATCCCTCACCTCAACTACAAAATTACTGGATATCGGCAGTGGTAATGGAATAAGCGCAGTAGCATTTGCTTTAAATGGAATTATTGTTGATACCATAGAACCCGATCCTAGTGAAACAATTGGCGCCGGTGCGATCAGGAAGTTGAAAGAACACTATCACCTCAGTAATTTAACCGTTTACCAGGCATTCGCAGAAGAATTAAAGTTCCCTGATAATAGTTATGACATTGTATACGCCCGCCAATGTATGCATCATGCAC
>JBBSPS010000010.1:0-37988 GCA_038258655.1 Bacteroidia bacterium | reverse complement strand
TACGTTAATACAACCCGTAACACCATCAGCACAATTCACGAATTATTCAACATCTGTTACTGATTCAGCTTATGTTATCGTTACTCATAAATTATTAATGTCATCGGCAATAAAGTATAAAAATTACAGAAGTAGTGTAGCTGGCGGCTTATACAAGGTGATGCTTGCTGATATAGACGAATTGTACGATCAATTCGCCTACGGTATTGTAAAAAGCCCTTTATCGATCAGGGGCTTTTCGGATTATTTGTTAGATAAATATCCTACACAAGCTCCACCAAAAAATTTATTTTTGATGGGCAAATCAATTCATATGAACCAGGCTCGGATCAATCCAATTAACGACCCTGCGAATTATGTAAATGATCTGGTGCCATCATTTGGTAATCCATCAAGTGATAATTTATTGACGAGCGGCCTCAATGGAACTACTTTCGACCCGGCCATTGCTACGGGGCGATTAGCGGCAAAAAATACAGGAGACATTGATTTGTATTTAAATAAAGTACAACAATATGAAGATCCTACTAATGTTGCTGCTGAATGGAAAAAGTATGTTTTGCATTTTGGAGGCGGCACAAACAGTGGTGAACAAAATACATTTAAATCCTACCTGAACACATATAAAGCAATTATTCAAGATACATTATATGGCGGGACGGTGATAAAAGAATTTTTTAAAAATAGTTCAGCGCCGATTCAAATAAATGCATCGGATACATTAAGAAATTTGATCAATAATGGAATATCATTAATGACATTTTTCGGGCATGCTTCCGGAACAGGTTTTGATCAAAGTATTGATGATATTGGTTCATATAATCCACTCCCCGGCCATTATCCTCTTGTGTTCGCAAATTCCTGTTATGCCGGCGATTTTCATCAACCCGATCAAACTGCTTCCGGTTCCCCGCTTAGCTCCAGTGAAGCATTTGTGTTGGCTGCCAATAAAGGTGCTATAGCTTATATTGGTTCTACAAATTTAGGTGTACCATACGCATTGAATGATTTTTCTAAAGAATTTTATACTCAATTGGCGCTAAGAGATTATGGAAAAGGTATTGGCAGTTGCATAAAAAAAACAATTAAAGCAATACAATCGCTGGCATTTAGCGATACATTGGTGAGAGAGACTTGCTATGAAATGAGTTTGCACGGCGACCCCGCGTTAAAAATTAATACACATGATAAACCTGATTATAAAATAACCAATAACGATGTTCGTTTTGACCTTACTTCAAAAATAGATTCATTCGCGATATCCGTAACAAGGACCAATATCGGTAAAGCAACAGGCGCAATTATTTTTACAGAAGTATTACGGACATTCCCCAATGGCGATACAGCAAGGTATTTAATCCGAAATGTAGCACCAAAATTTAAGGATACTGTTACATTTAAAATTCCTTTTAATTATAGCAAAGATGTGGGCCTCAATAAAATAAAAGTAACATTGGATTCTAAAAACAATGTTGATGAATTAAATGAGAATAATAATTCCACTAATCCGGATGTTGACCTTTTTATTAATGGAGGTGATATTGTTCCTGTATATCCATATCAGTTCGCTATTATTCCTGCAAATACAGTAACATTAAAAGCATCAACAGCAAATATGTTTGCTAAATCAAAAAATTATATTTTTCAAATAGATACTACTGACAGGTTCAATAGCCCTATTATGACAAAGGCTATTATCAATGCTCCCGGAGGAGTGGTGCAATGGCTACCGCCGCTCACTTTTACAGACAGCACCGTTTATTATTGGCGCGTTAGCCCTGATTCTATAAATGCTTCAAGTGGTTATATATGGCGCGAAAGTTCATTCCAATACATTAATACAAAGCATGGATGGGAGCAAGCACATTTTTTTCAATTTAAAAATGACGGTTATCAATTTGTAAATTTTAATCGTCCCCAACGCAAATTCGATTTTGTGAATGATGTAAAAAATATTATTTGTAAAGATGGCATTTACCCATACATACCATGGACAGAAGATTATTATTCAATTAATGGAGAAGTTAAAAATTTGTGGAGTTATACTTTCCCGGGCTTTACGTTTGCCGTAATTGATCCTGTTAGCGGCAATCCCGTTTTAAATATTGCTCAAAACGGGGCAAACGGACAATATGGAAGTATTACCACTCATCCTCCCGGAACCGCCGAGAATGAATTTGAATTTTATGATAATGATTCACTTAACCGCAGTATCATGGCCGCTTTTATCACTAATCCTGCCGTTGTTAAATCTGGATATTATGTGTTGGCATACAGTCAGGGATATCACAACATACAACAATATGAACCAGTTTTAGTAAACGCATTTCAAACGTTGGGAAGCCCGCAGATAAAAAATGCATCCGCCGCTCGTCCATATATTTTATTTGGAAGAAAAAATATGGGTAATGCTAGAGAGATAATCGGAGATTCCGTAAGTTCAATAATAAAATTAGACACTTCTATTACAACCAATTGGCATGATGGCTTTATTGCTTCACCTGTTATTGGGCCTGCACAAAGTTGGGGCTCATTGCATTGGCGGCAAACGAGTGTGGATGGCGCAAGTACAAAAGACAGTATTGTAGTAAGAGTAATTGGTATTGATGTAAATGGAAAAGAAGTTACACTTAAAAATTTTCCAAAAGATTCTATCGATGTATTGGACTTGGCAAATTATGTGGATGCCAAAGTATACCCTCAAATTCGTTTAGTTGCATACATGAAAGATGACAGTTTGAACACTCCACCGCAATTGAAACGCTGGCAGGTAATTTATGCCCCTGTTCCGGAAGCGGCCATTAATCCCCCGGTTGGTTATGCTATTACCAGTGATACCTTACAGGAAGGAGACAATATAAAAATTCGTTTACCGATTCAAAATATCAGTGAATATAATTTTACGGATAGTTTATTGGTAACATATTGGGTGGAGGATGGCAGTAGGGTAAATCACACGTTACCCTATAAACTTAAGAAAAAACCTTTTGTGCCAGGCGAAATAATTATTGATACAATCACCGTGAATACAGCTACCTACCAGGGAACGAATGCTTTATGGGTGGAAGTAAATCCTGTTAAGCAGCCTAAATCGCAATTGGAGCAATACCATTTTAATAATATTTTACGTATTCCATTTTATACAACCGCCGATCACATAAACCCACTGTTGGATGTAACATTTGATGGAGTGCATATCTTGAATAACGATATTGTTTCGGCTAAACCAAATATATTGGTTAAGCTGAAAGATGAAAATCAATTTTTAGCGTTGAACGATACAAACGATTTTAAAATATTTATTCAGACACCTTCCTCATCATTAGCGAAACGAATTTATTTTGGAAATGAGATGAGTTTTATTCCTGCGGTATTGCCAAACAATAGCTGCAAAATAGATTACACACCGGTTTTAACGCAAGATGGAACACATCAATTGATCATCCAGGCAAAAGATAAATCGAATAACCAATCGGGAACGCTTGATTATAAAATAAATTTTGAAGTGATCAATAATGCGAGTATAACGGAAGTGATGAATTACCCCAACCCGTTTACTACAGCTACCCATTTTGTATTTACCTTAACCGGTTCGGAAGTACCGACATATTTTAAAATTCAAATTTTAACCATCACCGGTAAAGTGGTCCGTGAAATTACAAATGACGAATTAGGGCTGATCCATATTGGAAGAAACATTACTGATTATGCATGGAATGGCAAAGATGAATTTGGCGACCGGCTTGCTAACGGAGTGTATTTATATCGTGTAGTAACATCATTGCATGGTTCCTCGATTGATAAACGTGAAACGGAAGCCGACCAATATTTCAAAAAAGGATTTGGTAAAATGTATTTGATGAGATAGATATTCTTTCCTGTTTTTGCATCTTTGCGCTAAAAATTATCCTTTCAGCGGTCTTGCATAAGCAATCACATCTTTATCCGTAATTGTTTTATCACACAGAATGATCAACCTTTCGACGACATTCCTGAATTCACGAATATTCCCTGTCCAGTTTATTTTTTGAAGTTCTTTGATCGCCTCTTTAGTAAAAGTTTTAAGAGGCATACGATGATCTTCGCATATTAGTTTTAAGAAATGTTCAGCTAACAGTGGGATATCTTCTTTACGTTCATTCAGCGATGGAACATGCATAAGAATAACACTTAAACGGTGATACAGGTCTTCACGAAAATTCCCCGTTGTAATCTCTTTTTGCAGATCCTTATTGGTAGCGGCAACTATTCGAACATTTACTTTAATTTCTTTTTCACCTCCTACACGGGTTATCTTATTTTCCTGTAAGGCCCTTAATACTTTTGCTTGCGCCGAAAGGCTCATATCACCGATCTCATCTAAAAATATAGTTCCTCCTTCAGCTTGTTCAAACTTCCCTTTTCGTTGATTAATAGCGGATGTAAAAGCGCCTTTCTCATGTCCGAATAATTCGCTTTCAATTAATTCACTTGGTATAGCGGCACAATTCACTTCAATCAAAGGGGCATTCGCACGATTACTTTTTTCATGCAGCCAACGAGCCACTAATTCTTTTCCACTTCCGTTTCCGCCTGTGATCAGTACACGTGCATCAGTAGGAGCAACCCGTTCTATCATTTCCTTTATTTGAAGTATAGCTTTTGATTCGCCTATCATGTCAAAAGTTTTACTCACTTTTTTTTTCAGCACTTTTGTTTCCGTAACCAAGGTTGTCCTGTCCATAGCATTACGAATAGTAACAAGCAAACGGTTCAAGTCAAGGGGTTTCGCGATAAAATCAAATGCTCCATTTTTAACAGCTTCTACTGCGGTTTCAATATTACCATGCCCGGAGACCATTACCATCGAAGTATCGGGTGATAGTTCCATCACCTTATTTAATACTTCAATACCATCCATTTTTGGCATTTTTATATCGCAAAGAATAATATCGTAGTTAACTTTTTTGACCATTTCTATTCCTTCTGAACCATCAGCAGCCTCATCTACCTGATATTTTTCATACTCTAAAATTTCGCGCAATGTTTTGCGAATACTTTTTTCATCGTCTATGATTAATATTTTTGCCATCTTTAAAAGAGTTATAAGTTTGAGTAATAAACAGTGAGAAGGATTATAAATATAGCAAGAAATTAAAAAAATTAATTAGTCTGAATAATTTATAACTCATAACTTAATTATTTAACAATTCATGCAATACCCCTTCTTTTAATGAATAAGTGGACAAACGCATTTTTTTAATTTCTAAGGACTCAATAATAAAACGGATCAGGATACAGGATATCACCATCATATCTACGCGCATTTCAACTAACCCTTTCATTTTCAAACGCTCCGCCTTTGTAGATCTTATTATTGTTTCATAAATAATCTCGCAATCATCTAAATTAAAACTGTATTCTGTTTCATTGCCTAAAATATCAGGAGAATAAAAACGGCTGATTATCATGTCCGCTAAAGAATCAAACGAACCGGAAGCACCTATCAACTCAGTTACAGGGAGTTTTTTTACGGCTTCAAAAAGTGGTTTTAATTCTCCATTCAAATAGGCTTGTAATGTTTGGATCTCCTTTTTTGTAATGGGGTCAGAAATGGCAAACTTGTCGAGCAAACGAGCGGCGCCTAATAAAAAACTATGCTTCCAAAAAATTTTATCCTTATTAGTGATAATAAATTCTGTGCTGCCTCCGCCAATGTCTATAATTAAAGATAATTCATCCGTCATTTTAACTGCTTCACGTACACCATAATAAATAAGTTCCGCTTCTTTGTCTCCTGAAATAATTTTTATCTCTATGGCTGTTTCCTGCTCCACTTTATTTAAAAATAAATTTCCGTTAGAAGCGCCTCGTATAGCGGATGTAGCAAAAGCAACTACTTTTTCTACTTTATATTTTTTCGTAATTTCTTTATAAATTTTAATCGCATCAATACCTCGTTGAAACGGGATGGGTTCTATAATACCTTTATTAATCCCGCCTTCACCAAGCTTTACAGAAATTTTTTTGTTAAATAAGGATTGACAGGTTTTATCGGGATTAACTTCTACGATTAATAAGTTAAATGTGTTTGTGCCCAAATCTATAATGGCAATACGACTCATACGTTAAGTTGAAAGTTGAAAGTTTTAAACCGCAACCTGAAATAAAATTAACCTTTGTAAAAAAGCCATTTACCTAATTCTTTCCAGCTGACTTTTTTGCCATACATTAAAATGCCTGTACGATAGATGCGACCTGCCATCCAGGTTGTCAAGATAAATCCTAAAATTAACAAACTCATTGACAAGCCAAGTTCCCATGCAGGCACTCCAAACGGTAGCCGGACCATCATTACAATTGGTGAAGTGAATGGAATTATCGAAAACCAAAATGCCATTGGGCTTTCAGGGTTTTGAATAATAGTTTGAGCAACTACAAAAGATAAAATGAGCGGAATAGTTATCGGGAGCATAAACTGCTGTGTATCTGATTCAGCATCTACAGCCGAACCAACAGCAGCAAATAAAGCGCTATACATTAAATATCCGGCTAAAAAATAAAATAAAAAGTACCAAAGAATGGAGATCATATCCACAGTTTTAAAATCATTCCATAATTTAGTTATTTCATCTTGTTTGGGATTTTGTTTCATGTGGGAAACATCCAAATTCGCCCCTATTGTATATGTCTGTTCCTTTTGTTGAATTTGTTTCATGTCAATATTTTTCAATATAGTTAATGTTGCCAGAGTATATAGCGAACTTGTTAAAACGACCCATAATAAGAATTGGGTCAAACCTACCAATGCAACGCCAACAATTTTTCCCATCATTAACTGAAATGGTTTTACGGATGACAAGATCACTTCTACTATACGACTTGTTTTTTCTTCCATTACACCTCTCATTACCTGAACGCCATATAAAAAAATAAAAAAATAAATTAAAAATGCACAAATTAATCCGATGGCCGTAAATAACTCTCTATTCGTATCTTTATCTTTCCCTTTTTCATCCAATTGAGTCGTCTTCATCGTAAATGTGGATTTATCCTTTGCATCTTTTATAAAATTCACATCCACTTTATTTGTTGCAAGCATCACATTAAAGATCATTTTACTTAAACTTTCTTCGATATAGGACAGAACATTGTTGCTCAGCTGCTTTTTATAAAACACATGGATCCCGTTTTGTCCACCATTTAATAATACTTTTGGAATATAAAGCATAGCATCATATTCTGTATCATAAAACCCGTCACGTGCTGCCTGAATGGTTATTGGAGGATAATCGAAATGAACAATATCATTTCCAGGGATAAGATCAACAAATAAATGACTTTCATCAATTACTTCTACATTTTGTTTCTCCGTTTTTTGCATTGCGAGATAAATGGGAACAATCCCAATTCCTGCCATTAATATTGGCCCAAGAATCGTCATAATGATAAATGATTTTTTCTTAACCCTTGACAGGTATTCACGTTTGATGATGAGAAGAATTTTATTCATAGTACAAATAACGAATTAGTACGAATTTACGAATCTGTGTTTTAAAAAACGTATAATTAATAATTTTATAACTCACTCCGTAAAATTACTTTGTGTCCCTAACGTGCCTTCTGCACTTACTTTTGCGATAAAAATATCATTCATACTTGGTATAATTTCTTTGAAGGATTGAATTTGCGCTACAGGAATAATTGCTTGCAACAGATCATTCGCCGTTGTTTTTCCCAGCAATTTTACTTTTACTTTATTGTGATCATCTTCTGCGATATGTTCAAGTAATTCGGCTCCCGACCACAATGCATTTGTAAACCCCATCATATTACCTGTAAATTCTAATTCAAATGTATTTGATTTGTATTGTTTGCGAATTTCTTTTACTGATCCATCCAGTATTTTTTTTGACTTATGAATAAGCGCGATATTATCACACAGCTCTTCTACCGAACTCATGTTATGTGTGGAAAATAAAATGGTAGAACCGTTTTGTTTCAATTTTAATATTTCATCTTTTATCAGATTGGCGTTTATAGGGTCGAAACCACTGAAAGGCTCATCCAGTATTAATAATTTAGGTTCATGTAATACCGTTACAATAAATTGAACTTTTTGTTGCATTCCTTTTGAAAGTTCTTCTACTTTTTTATTCCACCAGGAATTCATCTCAAATTTTTCGAACCAAATTTTTAATTTTTTCTTTGCTTCGGCTTTATTCATTCCTTTTAATTGCGCAAGGTACAATGCTTGTTCACCCACTTCCATTTTCTTATATAAACCACGTTCTTCCGGTAAATAACCAATTTGTTCAATGTGTTTTGAATTCAGCTTTTCACCTTCAAAAAGAAGTTCACCACTATCAGGGCCCGTAATTTGGTTAATAATACGGATGAGCGATGTTTTGCCGGCGCCATTGGGGCCAAGTAAACCAAAAATACTTTGTGTGGGTATTTCTATACTTACATCATCCAATGCAGTATGAGCAGCATAATTTTTTACAATATTTTTTGCGGAGAGAATGTTCATTTTAATTTACCACAATTTTTAGATCGTCCATTTTTTTAAATCCATCCGGAGCATGAACGATAATATTTTTTAATAACAATATATCTTTTGGTTTTATTTTTTGAATGATCCTTTTTTGCGGGTCGGTAAAAAAAGAGCTTTGAGCATTTGAATACTGGCCTTCTCCATTGAAGGCTTCAAATGAAGACACAAAAATATCAAATTTCTTATTTACAGTGCAGTCTGAATTCATTCGTAATTCTATATTATTATCTCCAAAAAACAATTTTTTGGAAATGCTATCTGTAAAACATTCTTTGTTTATACAAACTACCAGAAAACAGTTCTTATCGTAATTAACATCTCTTTTAATTTTTATAGTGTCCTGGGAAGCTATTGTACCGCAAACCATTAAGAAAGAAAAAAATAAAGATAATTTCATTACTCGTTCTGCTTAACTGTTAATCAAAATATTGTTTCATACGTTCAAAAAAACCTTTATCCTTTTTGCTTGGATTTGGTTTAAAATTTTCTGCTTCACGTAATCCCTCCAAAATGTTTTTTTCTTCTTTTGTTAAATGTTGAGGCGTCCACACATTAATATTTACCAAAATATCTCCGCGGGAATAATTATTGATATCTGGTAATCCCTTGCCTTTTAAGCGAAGAACCTTACCGCTTTGTGTTCCGGCATCCACTTTTACTTTTGCCTTACCATCAATAGTTGGTATTTCTATTTGTGTCCCGATTGCTGCATCAACAAAACTAACAAAATGATCATAAAATAAATTGATCCCATCCCGTTTTAAATGTTCGTGTTCTACTTCTTCGATCGCAATGATCAGGTCACCTGCAACACCGCCACGAGCTCCCATGTTCCCTCTTCCACTAACAGAAAGTTGCATTTCATCAGCAACGCCTGCAGGTATATTGATAGTGATCACTTCTTCATCACGCACAATTCCATCACCATGGCAAACGGTACATTTATCAGTAATGGTTTGGCCTTCACCACTACATGTAGGGCAAGTACTTGTGGTTTGCATTGCGCCAAGTATGGTATTGGTAACGCGTGTTATTTGTCCTGTTCCTCTGCAAGTGGAGCAGGAATTAAATGATGATCCGTTTTTTGCACCGGTTCCGGTACATGCTTTACACGCAACATATTTATTTACTTTTATTTTTTTCTCAACTCCGTTGGCGATCTCTTCAAGATTCATTTTAACTTTAACTCGTAAATTGGAGCCGCGGTTTACACGTCTTCCTCCTCGACCACCCCCGCCAGCAAAACTGCCGCCTCCAAAATGTCCACCGAAAATATCTCCAAACTGGCTGAAAATATCATCCATATTCATTCCGCCAAACCCTCCTGCACTGCCTCTACCACCACCAAAACCGCCATTATTTCCAAGTCCGGCATGGCCATATTGATCATAGCGTTGTTTTTTTTCAGCGTTACTCAATACCTCATACGCTTCAGCAGCTTCTTTAAATTTTTCTTCAGCAGCTTTATCTCCCGGATTTTTATCTGGATGGAATTTAATAGCCATTTTACGATATGCCTTTTTTATTTCTTCGGCACCCGCATTTTTTTGTATTTCTAATAAATCGTAATAATCTTTTTTGCTCATTATTTTTTAAGTTTAAAAGTCCAAAGTTTGAAAGTTCAAAGTTATGTTGATACTATGCTGACGCAGTAAAAACTTTAGACTTTAAACTTTTCAGCTTTGGACAGTTTTAATTTCCAATAACTACTTTCGCGAAGCGAATAATTTTCCCGTTTAATGTATATCCTTTTTCCAGTTCATCAACTATTTTCCCTTTCATTTCTTCAGATGGAGCCGGCACATTGGTGATAGCTTCATGCAGATCAGGGTTAAAAACCTCACCTATTGATTTCATTTCTTCCAATCCTTTTTGAGTTAAAGTAGATCTTAATTTGTTGTAAACTAAATTAACACCATCGTTAATTGCCTTGATATCAGTAGTTTCAGAATTTGATTTCATTGCACGTTCAAAATCATCCAGCACCGAAAGAATACTTTTGAAAACATCTTCTCCAGCTGTTTGAATGAATTCAACTTTTTCTTTGGCGGTACGCTTGCGAAAATTATCAAAATCCGAATACAAACGAAGATATTTATCATTCAATTCATCAACCTTTGCCTGAAGTTCAGCTGTCTTATTATCTTTTTCATCAATGGGCAGAATCGTTTCCTGCGCTTTTTGTTCTTCGTTTTGATCAGTTTGTTCATTCACTGCTTCGCTTTCCTGTTTGTTCATGTTCTTAAATATATTTTTAATTTTTTTCATTTTTATTTACTCATCCATATTTGGAGGCATTTTGTGCGCCCTTACCTCTCAAATTATTTGCCATCAAAGATAAGAAGACAAATTGGCATTGTGTTTTAATAAAAAAGACAAAACTTTAAAAGTTCTGTCATTTACGCTATTAATTTAACCAATGATATGTTATTTTGTAAACTTAAATTCTGTCCGCCTGTTCTGCTGATGTTCTGCTTCTGAACATTCAACTCCATTTTTACAGCGGTTCATTATTTGTGTTTCACCTAACCCTTTTGCAGATATTCGTCCTTTTTCAATTCCCTGGATAATAAAGTATCCCATTACTTTTTGCGCTCTTTTTTCCGACAGGGTCATGTTATAAGCATCTTCTCCTTTTGAATCGGTGTGGCTCGTTATAAGTAATTTCAAAGTGAGGTTTTGGTCCATTGCCGTTATAATTTTATCTAATTTTCTTATTGATTCGGTTTTAATTTCAGCGGAATTCGGATCATAATAAATATATTCTACAACCGTTAATTCAGATTGTTTGGAAGACCCAAAATTCCGGATAGTCAGTTCAGTATCTTCTTCTTTTATTTTTGTCAATGTGTTTAATTCATTTGGCAATAACTCATATACAAAGCCTTTTTTAGTTTTATTGAAACTTTTTGTGATAGTTCCATCCAGACTGGCGGTGTATAATTTGTCATCTTTTATTTTACTCTTATCATCAACCGTTACATTAATTTTATACGATTCATTTACATCCAGGTTTTTAAAATAAAAATCTCCGGAATTATCCGTCAGTGTGGATTGTAATTCTTTTTCTACATGATCCTGCAAGACTACTTTTTGATTTGTCACCGGTAAATTATGGTCCTTTCCTGTTAAAAGTTTACCACTATAATCAACCGACGTGTTGTTAGAGAATAGTATGCTTTTTTCACCAATTTTTATAGAGATAGAGGCGATCTCTTTTATTTCTTTTGTCTTTGTTTTTTCGTTGGTTACTTCTACCTGTATATTTTTTATTTCAAAATTATCACCCGGTAAAAATTTTCTAAGCAAACTAATAGCTTCGTCATTGAACCGGAATTCCTGGTTTTTAATATCTGTAACTTTATTAGGATTTCTTTTTTTATCCAAACCTGAAAAATTACAGTTGTAAGAAATTAATTTTGCGTCTCCTTTTGCATCTTTATTTATCAATGTTATGGACGGGTAGGAAAGTATATCTGCAATGGAAGCGGTATTTCCATCTCCAAAGGAGGATACCCTGATCTCTATATTATTTTGCGCAACAATTTTTAATGTTGTGAATAACAATAAAAAAAGGAGGAAATTTATTTTTTTTCTCATTACCTGATTTTTAAATATCGATCAAAGCTAAAAAAAATAAATTATTTATAAATGAAAAAAGACAGTACTCTTTCGAATCCTGTCTTTTTTCAAAAAATGTGATTTATTTATTGCTTAATTTTTAATTAATTTTTTTAACTCGTTTTCTAAGCCTTGTCCACGCAAAGTCTCTCCTCTTGCTACGATAATGCCATTTTCATCAATTAAAAAACCTGCAGGAATAGATTGAACCCCATAAGCTGCTGCTCCTTTTGATTGCCAATAGGCAAGATCGCTTACGTGGTTTTCCCATACTAAGCCATCTTTAGCAATCGCGTTTACCCAAGCATCTTTATTGTTATCAAGAGACACACTATATACAGTAAATCCTTTGGCTGTTTTACTAAATTTAGTGTCTTTGTATGTGTTATATGCAGCTACAACAATTGGCATTTCCCTGCGACAAGGGCCGCACCAAGAAGCCCAGAAATCGATCAACACTATTTTTCCTTTTAAAGAAGAAAGCGCGATCTCTTTATTCTGCGGATTATTAAATTTTAACTCAGGGGCCTTATTGCCAATATCGATTCCAACAACGGCATCAGCTGGTGGAGAGTTTTTAGATCCATTTTTTATGAATCCGAATGCAAGTACTGATGTGGCAGCAAGCACTAATAAAATATTTATTTTTTTCATAAGCATAAAAGTACAATTTTTTGTTGTTTTTCCAAGAAGAAAATCGCTTATTTCCTTACAATTTGTGCGCCAAGTTTTTGTAAGCGCACATCAATGTTCTGATAACCACGGTCGATCTGCTCTATATTGTGGATAATGCTTTTCCCATTTGCCGAAAGTGCCGCTATTAAAAGCGATACTCCTGCACGTATATCGGGTGATGTCATGGAGATACCTTTTAACTGGTGTTGGCGGTTCAAGCCGATAACCGTTGCACGGTGAGGATCACAAAGGATGATCTGCGCCCCCATATCAATTAATTTATCTACAAAGAATAAGCGGCTTTCAAACATTTTTTGGTGGATCAATGCGGTTCCTTTTGCCTGTGTTGCTACAACCAAAACAATACTTAATAAGTCGGGAGTAAAGCCCGGCCAGATAGCATCGGAAATAGTAAGGATGGAACCATCAATAAACGTATCTATTTCATACACTTCCTGTGATGGAATATAAATATCATCCCCCCGACGTTCTAATTTAATTCCTAACCGTTGAAATACGCTGGGTATAACGCCTAAGTCATCATATGAAACATTTTTAATAGTGATCTCGGATTGCGTCATGGCTGCAAGGCCAATAAAACTGCCGACTTCGATCATATCGGGTAACATGCGGTGTGTGGTGCCTCCCAAATATTCTACACCTTCAATAATCAATAAATTAGAACCAATACCACTAACCTTCGCACCCATCCTATTCAACATTTTACATAATTGCTGAATATATGGTTCGCAAGCTGCATTATAAATGGTTGTAGTGCCTTTTGCGAGTACGGCCGCCATTACAATATTTGCTGTTCCTGTTACAGATGCTTCGTCCAGTAACATATAACAGCCTTTTAAATTTTTTGCTTCTACTTTATAAAAATCATTGGCTTCATCATAAATAAATTTGGCACCCAAATTTTGAAAGCCAATAAAATGTGTGTCCAGCCTGCGTCTGCCGATTTTGTCACCACCCGGACGAGGAATATATCCTTTGCCAAATCGCGAAAGTAAAGGGCCAACAATCATAATAGATCCGCGTAAACCGCTTCCTTTCTTTTTAAATTCCGCAGAATTTAAATAATCTACATCTACGTTATCTGCCTGGAAAGAATATTCTTCATGTCCTGTTTTTTCGATCTTCACCCCCAGGTCACGCAACAGGTCGATCAATTTATTTACATCCACAATATCAGGAATGTTGCTGATAACTATTTTTTCAGGAGTTAATAGTACGGCGCATAAAATTTGCAATGCCTCATTTTTAGCACCTTGCGGGATAATCTCTCCTTTTAATTTTTTTCCGCCTATGATTTCGAATACACTCATTGTTTTTAGTTTAAAGTTTGAAAGTCCAAGGTTTAAAGTTTCTCAAACACTTAATACGAAGTACGAATTAAAACCGCAAGAGTTGAAAGGAAGAGTTTGGTTTTTACGAACTGTGGATTGTTAATAGAGTTGGGATAAAGAATGTTAATAGGTTAATAAGGCTGTCTTGAGACAAAAACCTAATATTTTTTATCAAATTCTTCAGAAAAAAAGTCTTCAAGTGTAATTTTATGAATATCCAAAAGACGGATTAAATTTTTTAATGTAATGTTTCCTCCTTTTTCATGTTTCCAATAACCAACACGAGGAATGCCATAATCCCAAGCAAAATGCTCATAGGAAGTATATCCTTTTTTTATACGTAGCTTTTTTAAACGTTGACCTATATTGACTAACCTTTTATCTTTTTTTTCTGCATTCATTCCACTACAAAAGTGAAACGATTGTTTAATTTAATTTACGTAACATAATACATATATTATAATATGTATTATTTGTTTTAAAAACTATATTTGCATGACATTTCAAATTAGTACTAACTTTAAAAACAGAAAACAAAATGAAAAAAATTATTTTAATTGCAGGTATTGCAATTTCATTTGCAGGTTGTAAAAAAGAGGAAGCTCCACTGGTGCAACCTCAATCGTCTAATGTTTCTATGGATGATCAGGTAAAGGATGTGATCAGAAGAGCAGATAAAAATTTGTATGAAGAGTTATATGCATCAGGAGCGCAAAGGGCCGTTAATGGTGGGACTACTTTTATTACGGGTTATTTTCGAATTCCTCCCGGTGGAACAGTTGATGACGGCTGGTGTCTTAAAGTTTCAGGTATTTGCATGGTAATTGTTCATGGAGGTAGTGGATCCTCAGGTGGTGCGGGGTTGAAAACAGGACCAACTAATTTGCGTGAACAATCGACGGAGAAAGAAAATCTTCGTTTAGTTATAAATACGCCTCAGCCGATTGTTAAATATATTTCAGAATATCATACATCGACTGATATGAATGGAAATATACACGTTACCTATAAATAATTATGAAACTGAAACATTATTATTTTTTAATTTTAATTGGTTTTATGAGCGCTTGCGCTCATAAAACCAATTACTATAATTTTGAAAATTGTAATAAGTTAAAATTAGATGAATCGAAAGTAGTATTAAAAAATTTCCCTACTCACATGGAAATGATAAATGATTCTTTAATGGCAGCTGTTAATTCACATAAGAATTTATCCATTTATAATATTTATACAGGAAGAAACATTGCAAATTTATCTCTGCAATCTCTGAATTTTGATTCATTGATTAAAAATACATATCAAAAAAAGTATGCTAATGAGATACTTTATAATTATGATAGTTTGTCAGATTTAGGTATTTCCAACAGTAATTCTCAAATTGTTTCTTTCAAGTTCGATAGAAAGAAATTATATATTCATATTTCAGTAGCAACTAATGTTGTTTATTTAAAAGATAGTTCAGTACTTAAAAATTTTATTAAAATTTCAAAAACTGAAGAAATTGCAAAGAAATATAAGGAAATGAATTATACAATTGTCGAGCAGTTGGAATTTTTAATTATAGCTACAATTGATAATAATAAAATTAGTTCCAAAGAAATACTGCCATTATATCTTCCTAAAACTTTAAAGCAGCAAAATTATTTTCTTATTTATTATAAAGGTTTTTATGTGGATTCAAACTATGTATATGTAAGTATATGTAAACAAGACGATCCTTATGAAACAATGAGCTCAAATAAAAAATCCCAACCATATTACTTGGCAAAAATTAATCTGGAAGATCAGGAAAAATTCGATTTGTTATTGACAAATAAACAAGTTGATTTTACAGATTTCACTATTGATGCTTATTATGGTAATCAAGTTTCATTCGAAAAAAAGGGCGGAGATATCTTTTTTTTTAATGGTAGAGATGTATTTGATATTACTGGAAATAAAAAAATATTTTCTAAAAGTAATCTTAAATCAAATGAGTGGATTGGCGAATATTATATAGAAAATGACAGTAAAATAGTTGTGGTTGCTTACAATCTTTATCATAAAAAAAAACCTACCGAATTTGAAAAACATTATGCAGTTGATTCTTTAGGAGTTTCAAGTATTAAATTGTTTGATTTAGAAACCAATAAATGGATTCTGGAAAAGGCTTTGCCAAATGAAATTTCGAATTCTAAAGCTATATATAATGGTAAGATTGTTTATATGAGTAGAGATAAACAAAATTATTATTTAAATTACATTCAATATAATGAAAATTAATGCAGTTTTATTAATTGTGTTTATTGTTTCTCTATTGAATTTTTCGTGCGGAAACAGCAGTGTTGTGAATAAAAAAAATTCAAAATTACATGCTTTAATAGATACATTAAATATAGATAAAACAAAAAATATAATTATCTATACAGTAAATCCAAATGATTGTTTCAATTGTTTAATTGGGTTTGTAAATGTAAATAACACTTTATCCAAAATACAGAATTCAAAAATTTATATTTTAGCCGTAGAGAGAGAAATTGAAAAGCAGGATTGGATAAAAACATTAAAAAATATTGATTTAAAAGATTCTGTTAATAGGGTTGTTATATGGGACAAAACTCTTTTTAATACTGTTAATAAATTAGTACGAAAGGAATTACCTCTTTCATTAGTTATTATTTATAATTATACTAACGATTCAATAATATACAATGCTCCAATAAAAGAAATTGTGGAGGTTGAACAAATTATGCGTTATTTGAATTAATAATAACCATTACCTCAAATCTTCCACCGAAATTCCCGGATGAGCTTTTGCATTGAAAGTAAAATCAGTATCAGCTATAGGAGTACTTCCTACAAAGGATTTAATAACATAGGTATTTGTTGATCCGTCTTTCATTATCAGTTTTACACTTGCAATTTGTTTTTTTGTTTTATCAATAAACAACTTAATGGTGTGAAATTTTTTCTTGTCAGGGTTTAATGGAAACAAGCTGATGGATTGAGTTGTAGCATCTTCCGCATCAAATTTATATTTGTAACCAGTTTCATATAACGTAAAAATGGTAGAAGGATTAATAGCATCATCGCCTCCAGTTTCCATATCTTTTATTTGTACTTCGTTGGCATCTTTAATATAATCCCAAACGGTTTTACCATCACAATAAATTTCATGGCCGGGAATTTCCAGTTTGTATTTACTTCCTTTGGTTTGAATTTTACCTTTTTGAGTGTCTTTTGTTTTATCCTTTTTTTCAACGGTATATTCAAACTCTGCTTTGATGGTAGTAAACGCTTTTGTTTTCGCGCTGAGATCATCTAAAATGGTTTTTGCTTTAGGATCATTTTGCGCGTTGATAGTTAAACCGGCAATAGATAGTAATGCGATAAGTGTAATTTTTTTTGTAAACATTTTGTAAGTTTTTAAATACGATGAATATGAATTTGTAACATAAGAGAACTATATTTTATCTGATGCATTCAATAATTGTTCCAAAGATAACATATCCTTTATTCTTACCTCCCTGGCCTTAGAACCTTCGAATGGGCCAATGATACCGGCAGCTTCTAATTGGTCGACAATACGGCCTGCACGATTGTATCCTAATTTTAACCTGCGTTGCAGCAAAGATGCCGAACCTTGCTGTGTTTGTACCACAATTTGTGCTGCCTGTACGAAAAACGCATCACGATCTGCCGGGTCATCCATTTTACCTGCTCCTTCACCATTTTCATCCACGTATTCAGGTAATAAAAAGGCATCTGGGTAACCACGTTGATTGCCGATAAAATCACATATCCGCTCTACTTCAGGAGTATCTACGAAGGCGCATTGTAAACGGATGAGGTCATTCCCTGTTGAAAGAAGCATGTCGCCCCTACCAATCAATTGGTCGGCTCCACCACTATCTAAAATGGTGCGGGAATCAATCTTGGAAGTTACACGAAACGCGATACGTGCAGGAAAATTTGCTTTAATGGTGCCGGTAATAATATTTACGGATGGACGTTGTGTAGCGATTATCAAATGAATACCAATAGCACGCGCCAGCTGGGCAAGCCTCGCAATGGGCATTTCAACTTCTTTACCGGCTGTCATGATAAGGTCGGCAAACTCATCCACCACTAAAACAATGTAGGGCAAAAATTTATGTCCGTTATTGGGATTGAGTTTGCGGGCGATGAATTTCGCGTTGTATTCTCTTAGGTTTCGCACTTGCGCCTCTTTTAAAAGATCATAACGTTGATCCATTTCAATGCATAAAGAGTTGAGCGTATGCACCACTTTTTTTGTATCAGTGATAATGGCTTCAGCACTGTCGGGCAGCTTGGCGAGGAAATGCCGTTCTATCTTATTGAATAATGTGAGCTCTACTTTTTTAGGATCCACCAGCACGAATTTAATTTGTGAAGGATGTTTTTTGTAAAGCAATGAAACTAAAATGGCATTCAATCCCACAGATTTACCTTGGCCGGTTGCGCCTGCCATCAATAGATGCGGCATTTTTGCCAAATCAGTAATAAATGTTTCATTGCTGATGGTCTTGCCTAATGCAATGGGCAGGTCCATTGTAGTGTTTTGAAATTTTTCGGAAGCTAAGATGGTGCGCATTGGTACCATTTCTGCATTTTGATTAGGGACTTCAATACCAATAGTTCCTTTACCGGGAATGGGGGCTATGATACGAATCCCAAGTGCTGAAAGACTTAATGCAATGTCATCTTCCAGGTTTTTAATTTTTGAAATGCGTACTCCGGCAGCAGGAATAATTTCGTACAATGTAACTGTGGGGCCAACTGTCGCTTTTATTTTTTCAATTTCAATGCCATAATCACTTAGTGTTTTAAGAATGCGGTCTTTATTAAGATTCAGCTCTTCCGTATTAATTACAATATCCTTTGATCCTCCGTAATCTTCTAACAGATCAAGTGTTGGAAACTGGTAGGAGGATAGATCCAATGTGGGATCATATTCACCAAAAGGCAATGTTTCGGTTTCTGCTAATACTTCGGCAGGTATTTCAGCTTCTTTATTTTCAGTATTTTCAAGTGTAAACTCAACACCATTTTCAGTCGCTAAGATTATTTTTTCTTTCACTTCAGGTTTTACAATCTCTTCAATTATATCGTGCTTTGGCTCATTGGTGATCTCGAAAGTGTTTTCCAAAGGCGTTTCAATAACATTTTCGGCTACCTCGTCTTTAAAATTATTTTGTTTGGTTTCATTATCAGGACTTGCATCGGGTTCATCATTAGTAGGTGCATATTTTTTACTCAGATCAAACGAAACGTTAAATGCCGCTACTAAAAAAACAATGAAAGCAAAAAATAATAATACGCCTGTACCGATATAGCCCAATATCCCATTAAGCTTGGTACTTATGGTATAACCAAAAGCGCCACCCAGATAAAATAATGCATCATTAAAGATGTAAGCAAGTGTTATGGATGTAAAAATTAAAAAGAAAAAGGAATAGCTGTATGCTTTACGAAAATTAAATTCTCCAATATTAAAAGTGATACGCAATCCGGTTATGAAGGCTAAAAAAGCAAAAATGTAAGAGGCCACTCCAAACCATTTATGAATAAAGACATGCGCTAGTAGAGCGCCTAGTTTTCCCAACCAATTTTCAACACTTACAGTGGGCGAAAATAAATTTCCTACTACTTTATCCTGATCCACCTGCCAGGTAAACACAAAGGATGTAAAGGCAATGGTGAGATAAACGGAAAACAGTAAAAGAGTTAATCCGAATATTTTTTGAAAACGTTCATCATGTGCAAATGCAAATAAATTGGAAAATTTTTCTGCAAAAGAACTTTTGGAAGGCCCATCGGGAGCCGCTTTTTCTTTTTTAGGCTTAACAATCTTCCCTTCAGTAATATCTTCCTTTAAGGTATTCTTTAAATTATTTTTTTTAGGTTCAGCCATTACTACAAATTACAAATGTATACGGATTTACAAATCGGTATTTCCTATTCCAAATAGTAAAAATACCTAATAGCAAAGGCTAAAAAGGCTACAAAAGCAAAATATTATAAACTTTGGAATGTGAATAACAAAAACGTCCCGTAATTTTTTACGGGACGTTTTCATTTAAGAAATATAATTTTATTGTCCACCCATTTTCATCAGATTTTTTTGCAATTCCTCTAATGTAGTTTCGGTATAACCTTCTTTAGACGGATCAAATTTAGTATCGGCAACAGCTTCCTTTGATACTTTTGATGCTGTTAATACGATCTTCACGCCTCCTTGGTCAATGGTGTATTCCATTGGAAAACCTTTTAATCCTTTATATACGGCACGAAAATCAGAAGAAGGAAGTTCATCGGTGTAAAAAATAGTAGTCGTTTCTTCCTTACCCCGCTTTATCTTTAACAGCTATTTCCGCTTTTTTGCATTTATAACCGGCAATTGTTTTGGTTTCTTCAAGGTATTTAATACTTGATATAGGATTATTTTCAGATTCTTTTTTTACATCATCTTCATTCATTTTTATTAGATATTTCTGTCCCATGATATCCATCAGGTTAATACTTGTTTTATTTTTTTCGTCTATGATGGATGATTGGGAGGCCGTAGGAGTGCTTGTATCCATTCTGCGTTTATCACCTTTAATATAAGCTGTAATTGTGCTGCCCTTGAGCATCGATAAAGCTTCCGGTGGTAAACCGGCCCCGTCAAACGACATATCATATACAACTATACCTTCAAAAGCTGGTTTTTTTTGCGCAATAGTTGCAATGCTTAGCATAAGGCTTATCGCCAGTAATAACTTTTTCATAGAATATTATGGAGGTGTGTAAATTTATTTCTCGCTGTTAAATGCAGGTATTTATTACTGCTAAAATTTGCGCAATCTGCGAACCACTTATTGAGCGACATTAATTACCTGTCCTGCTTTTAGCCGTACCCTGCCGGTATTAAAACCATTCATCGCTTTTATGGATGTAGTAGTCGTTGCAAATCGTTTTGCAATTTCAAAAACAGTATCGCCTTTTTCAATTGTATAAAATTTTATGTTGCTTGGATAGGCAGCTAATCCCCATTTAGTTTTCTTAATCGTTAATTCTCTGAACAATAATTTTTGTTCTGTAAATGAAATTAAATATTTTGGATTGATCGGCACACCTTTAAAACGCACTTCAAAATGCAAATGTGAACCTGTTGAATGCCCAGTACTGCCACCCAAACCAACTAATTGTCCGGCAATAATTAGTTGTCCGGGTTTTACTTTTATTTTTGAAAGATGCCCATATACCGTTTCCAAGCCATTGTAATGACGAATGATCACCACATTTCCGAAACCACCGCATCGTTTGGCTACACGTACCATTCCATCAAATGCGGCAAGCACTTTATCTCCCTTATTCAGATCAATATCGATGCCATTATGTTGCGTACTGTCGCGCCAGCCAAAACCGGACGTTACCGGGCCGTTAAATGGGTGGACATATTCACTACGTTCATTTGTATTTAGTACAAGGGTTACGGAAGTATCCCCTTTCATTTTCAGCATATCTTTTTCAGGAAACAAATTATTTATTTCCCAACTGGTATATAAATCGGCAGATGGAAATAAAGAATCAGTGTTACTTTTAAACAAGTTTGTTTTACGTTGATCATTTTGCAAATTAGCAATAGCAGAACGGATATCATCAAGCACCCGTAGAGGAATTGTATCCATTTCAAATAAATAATCAATCAGGGAATTTAGTTGTTCTTTATTCATATTCTGAATTAATCGTTTTTGGTTTAAAACAAAAACAGTTGGATCAACGGATATGGGAGTTGTGATACTATCACCGGGGCCAGTAAGGGTTAATTTTGCAGATGCATTGGGGCAAATAAAGAACAGTATACTTATCAGAAATAAAGTATGCGTTTTAAAAAAAGAGATATTTTTTAAAGATATCATAGCCCTAGCAAGGTTTTGGGATTGCTAAGTTATACATTTTAGGGAGAAAAGCAAATCAGGCTGTTGCTTTGCCTTGTTTTACTCCTTCTAATGTCCGTCCGGGATAAACTTGCAAGGCTTTTTCCAGGCAGATCATGGCTTTTTTCAGATCTATCTGATTTAATACATAGGCCAAACGCACTTCATTAATCCCTGAACCGGGAGTGGAATAAAAACCTGTAGCAGGCGCTAACATTACCGTTTGGCCTTCATGTTCAAATGATTCCAATAACCATTGGCAAAATTTATCGGCATTATCAATAGGCAAACGAGCGATGCAATAGAACGCTCCGCTAGGTTTAGGACAAAATACGCCTTCCATTTTATTAAGCGCTTCAATAATAAAATCCCGGCGTCCTACATATTCTTTTTGTACTTTATCGAAATAAGATTTAGGTGTATCCAATGCAGCTTCGCCACCTATCTGTCCGTATGTGGAAGGACTTAAACGAGCTTGTGCAAACTTCATTGCGGCAGCCATTATTTCTTTATTTTTAGATATTAACGCGCCAATACGTGCCCCACAAGCGCTGTAGCGTTTTGATATGGAATCTAACAGCACCACATTGTTATCAATACCTTTCAAATGCATTACTGATAGATATTCTTTCCCATCATAACAGAATTCACGATATACTTCATCGCTCAATAAGAACAGGTCGTATTTTAATACCAGTTGTTTCAATAATTCCAACTCCTCCCGTGAATACAAATATCCTGTTGGATTACCGGGATTACAGATCATGATCCCTTTTGTTTTTGGCGTTATTAATTTTTCAAATTCCGAAATTGGAGGTAATGCAAAGCCGGTTTCAATAAATGATTTTACGGGTTTTATGATAACATCAGCTGCGCATGAAAAACCATTGTAATTCGCGTAAAATGGTTCAGGAATAATAATTTCATCACCGGCATTAAAACAGGTCATCAATGCTATTTCAATGGCTTCTGAGCCGCCGGAAGTAATTATTATATCAGTTGAATTAATATTAATATTAAAGCCAGCGTAATAGTCTGCGAGCTTCCTACGATAGGATTCATTACCTGCAGAATGCGAATATTCCAGAATTTTAATAGTTGAATTTTTAATAGCATTCAACATGGTTTCCGGTGTTTCAATATCCGGTTGTCCGATATTCAAATGATATATTTTACGTCCTAACTTTTTTGCAGCTTCGGCATAAGGAACCAATTTACTAATTGGCGATGATGGCATACTATTGCCTTTAGTAGATACTTTTGGCATTTTGTTTATTTTTTAGAGTTGCCAAAGGTAGTATTTAGGTATGAATTGGAGAACGATTTATGAAAAATTTAAATTCGCTCTTTTTCAAAAGAAGGATAGCCGGGTCCCGGTATAAACAACAAATCCCTCTCTGAAATGAAACAAAGAGGGATCTGTGAGATATTAATACACAAACAAACAAACAAAATTAATGTTTTTGTTCTGCAGGAGCTGCCGCAGGAGCAGGAGTAGCTGTTGTAGGATCCGGAGTTGGATCAGGTTTAACAACACCTTTAATTTTAATTACTTTGGAAGGAGTATCAGCGTTTGAAGTAATAGTAACTGTTTTTTCAAAAGCGCCTACTCTGTCAGTAGCATAGTGAACTTTAATAACCGCTGAAGCGCCTGGTTTAATAGGTTCATGTGGCCATGATGGTGTAGTACATCCGCAAGAACCAACTGCATTAGAAATAATTAATGGTTCTTTACCTGTATTCGTAAATTTAAAATCACGGTTACCTTCAGCATTGTGCTCAATTGTTCCATAATCAATTACTTCGGTATCAAATTTAAATTTTGCCGCATTAGGATTTACAGGGTTTGGAGTTGTTGTTTCTTGTGCTTTTGCACCAATCGCAACACATACCATTAAGCCGATTGATAAGATTGTTTTTTTCATTGTTTGGTTTGGTTTAGTTTTTATTTTATTTGTTGGTTATTTTAGATTACTGATTTTAATGTTTTTCGAGTGGAGTTGCTCCATCATCTTTTTTCCCATTTGATGGGAAAGATTCTTCTACAGGCACAGGTTCAACATTTCCTTTAATAGTGATCACTTTTTGAGATGTTTTTGCGTTGGAACTTATAGTAACGGTTTTTGTAAAACTTCCCGTACGTTTTGTATCATAAGTAACTTTGATTACTTCTGATTCACCTGGTTTAATAGGTGTATTCTTAGGATATGTTGGTACAGTACATCCGCATGACCCATGAGCTTCTGTAATAATCAACGGTTCCTTGCCAGTATTTTTAAATTTGAAATCATATGTGCCATTTGCACCATTAGCAATAGTGCCAAAATCATGAAGTTCAGTTTCAAAAGTAATTTCGGCAAGGCTCGTGGAAGCAGTTGTTTCTGTTGGAGCAGCATTTTGAGCTTTAGCTACTAAAGCGGAAGCAATTAATAATGTAAAAAATAGTTGTTTCATAATTGATAATTTAATCGTTAGCGTTAAATTTCTTGAGAGGTTTTAACCAAAATCGTGCCACAGTTTTTTAATAAGAAAATTTAATTTTAGTAGCTTTGTTCCTCGTTTTAAAAAACGAAGTAAGCAAATAATTATGGAAATTCCTAAAACATACGATCCCAAAATTACGGAAGATAAGTGGTATGCACATTGGCTTAAACATGAATTTTTCAAATCAACACCCGATGAGCGCGAACCATATACCATTGTAATACCCCCTCCCAATGTAACAGGTGTTTTGCACATGGGACACATGCTTAATAATACCATTCAAGATGTATTGATCCGCAGGGCGCGTATGCAGGGGAAAAATGCTTGCTGGGTGCCTGGCACAGATCATGCGTCTATTGCAACAGAAGCCAAAGTGGTAGCATTATTAAAGGAAAAAGGAATTAAAAAATCAGACCTGTCCCGTGAAGATTTTTTAAAATATGCATGGGAATGGAAAGAAAAATATGGAGGAATTATCCTTAAACAATTGGAAAAATTAGGCGCTTCCTGCGATTGGGACCGTACTCGTTTTACGATGGAAGAAGATTTAAGCGAGGCTGTTATTGATGTATTTATTGACTTATATAATAAAGGTGAGATTTATCGTGGTGTGCGGATGGTAAACTGGGACCCGCAAGGATTAACAGCTGTTTCGGATGAAGAGGTACATCATAAAGAAGTAAATTCCAAATTGTATTACGTTCGGTATCGCATAGAGGATAGTGCGGATGGCAAAATCCTCCCCTTGGGGGAGGAGTTAGGAGGGGCTTCGTGGATCACCATTGCAACAACCCGTCCGGAAACCATTTTGGGTGATACTGCTGTGTGTGTCCATCCTGACGATGAACGCTACAAACAGCTAAAAGGTAAGCGTGTAATCATTCCGATCGTAAACCGTTCGGTGCCAATTATTTTTGATACCTATATCGATACTGCATTTGGGACCGGCGCACTAAAAGTTACGCCTGCTCATGATATTAATGATTATAATTTAGGATTGAAACATAAACTTGAAGTGATTGATACTATTGCTGCTGACGGAAAAATGAGTGAAGCCGCTAAATTTTATGTGGGTGAAGATCGTTTTGCAGTTCGTAAAAAAATTGCAAAGGAACTAGAGGAGATGGGACATATTGTGAAGATTGAAGATATAAAAAATAAAGTAGGTTATAGTGAACGTACGGATGCCGTGATCGAACCAAAGCTTTCCATGCAATGGTTTTTGAAAATGGATAAAATTTCAAAACCTGCATTAGACAATGTATTGAATGGTGAAATAAAATTAATTCCTGAAAAATATATTAATACCTATAAGCATTGGATGGAAAATGTACATGATTGGTGCATTTCACGTCAGTTATGGTGGGGACAACGCATCCCGGCATGGTATGATGATAAAGGAAATACTGTAATTGCTAAAACACATACTGAAGCTTTAGAAAAATACAATACACAATATCCAACATCTAATATTAAACATCTAAAACAAGATGAAGATGTATTGGATACTTGGTTCTCATCCTGGCTTTGGCCGATAAGTGTTTTTGATGGATTTAAAAATCCTAACGGAGCGGATATAAAGTATTATTACCCAACAAATGATTTAGTAACGGGTCCGGATATTTTATTTTTTTGGATTGCTCGGATGATAATTGCCGGCTATGAATATAAAGGCGAAAAACCATTTAGCAATGTATATTTAACAGGCCTTGTTCGTGATAAACAAGGACGTAAAATGAGTAAGACTCTTGGTAACTCACCAGATCCGATTGAGCTGATCGAGAAATATGGAGCAGATGGAGTACGTGTTGGAGTGCTACTGTGTTCACCCGCCGGTAACGATCTGCCTTTTGATGAGGCACTTTGCGAGCAAGGACGAAATTTTTCAAATAAAATATGGAATGCGTTTCGATTAATCAATGGTTGGGAACATACCTCCAGCCCCTCTCCAAATGGGAATAACAAAGTTGCGATCAATTGGTTTGATGCCAAATTGAATGAACAATTAGAGATCATCAATGATTGTTACAGCAAATATCGCATGAGTGAAGCATTGATGATTACCTATAAATTGGTTTGGGATGATTTCTGTGCATGGTATTTAGAAATGATCAAACCAGAATTTGTGGATGGTAAATCAAAACCGATCGATAAAGAAACGTATGATGCTACACTATTTTTCTTTGAAAAAATATTGAAAGTGTTACATCCATTCATGCCATTTATTACAGAAGAAATTTGGCATCTAATTAAAGAAAGAAAAGAAAAGGAATGTATCATTGTTGCGGAATGGCCAATTAAAAAAGTAACTGACAATACTATATTAAAACATTTCGAAGTGGTGATGGAGGTAATTACCAATATCCGTAATTTGCGTAAACAAAAGAATATTTCACCAAAGGAACAATTACAGCTTTTTGAAAAAGTAAATCAAGGTGATATCATAAAAACCTATGATGGCATTATCATAAAATTGTGCAACCTAAGTAGTTTTGAATATGTAACTGAAAAAGTAGAAAATGCATTTTCATTTGTGTTGAAACATGCTGAATATTATATTCCCTTATCCCAAAACATTGATGTTGCTTCTGAAAAAGAGCGTTTGGCGAAAGACCTCGATTACAATAAAGGATTCCTGAGATCGGTACAAATAAAATTATCGAACGAAAAATTTATCGCCAATGCAAAACCTGAATTAATAGCAACCGAAAAGAAAAAACAAGTGGATGCAGAGGCAAAAATAAAAGCGATCGAAGAGCAGTTGAATTCATTAAGTAATTAATAGACTTTATATAAGTAAATTTATTAATAAACTATAAAATAAGGTTTTATAAAATTATAAAACCTTATTTTATAATTGCCACATTTCCTTTTCGTTTGACCTCATCACCTGTAATACAGGTTGCTTTATAATAATATACAAATACTGCAGGGTCTAATGCTTTGCCTTTATAAGTTCCATCCCAGCCTTGTTTCGGATCTGTTGTTTCAAAAACTTTTTCACCCCAACGGTCATAAATTACCCAGTAGATACTTGTTATACCCAAGCCCCTGACATACAATATATCATTTTGTCCATCACCATTTGGAGAGAACCCATTTGGTACAAACAATTCGCCTTCAAAGCCACATTTTAGATCTACTCTTATCGTTACACAAGCCCGATCCGTACAACCTGCAGTGTCTTTTACAATTACACAATATTGTGTTGTCGCTATTGGTGTTGCTATCGGGTTCGGACAATTGGTGCAACTTAATCCTCCCGGTGGAACCCATTGATAAGTACCTCCACCACTTGATTTTATATATGTGCTTTGCCCATAAAGAATTGTAGTATCACCGCTTGCTATAGGTGTTGGCAACGGATTTACTTTTATTGTATAGGTCGCCGTATCTGCACACGATCCTACTGCTACTATTACTGTATAAGTATACGTTCCAACTGTAGGTGATTTTGTTATTGTACTGGTTGTTTCTCCGGTATTCCAAAGATAAGTACTTCCGCCTCCGGCTTTTAACGTAGTATTTTGTCCTACACAAATATTATTTCCAGTTATGCTTGCAATTACCGGAGGTGTAACCTTTACTGTATGATTTGCTGTTCCCGTACATCCATTCACTGTTATACTTACACTATATGTAGTTGTTCCTCCAGGGGTTATTGTTATTGTATTGTTAGTGGCACCATTACTCCAATTATAAGGACCTGAAGTACTAGATGTTAATGTTGCACTTTGTCCGGTGCATATTGCCGTTGGCCCGGTAATACTTGGAATAGGTGCAGGATTAACTGTTACTTGTGCTGACGCCGAACCTGTACAACCATTAGCTGTTACCGTTACAATATAGTTAGTTGGGTTTACTGTAGGGCTTACGGTTATTGCTGCTGTGGCTTGTCCACCGGAGCTCCAATTATAGGTACCGCCACCGGTAGCCGTTAACATGGTGTTTTGTCCACTACAAAGTGTCATATTACCTGTAATTACAGGTGCCGGCTTAGGGTTTACTGTTACAACTACTGATGCAGTACCACTACATAAACCATTGGTTACTGTTACACTATAGGTAGAGCTTCCTACTATAGGAGTTACTGTAATACTTGGAGTAGTTTCTGTAGTGCTCCATGCATAGGTTCCCCCTCCACTTGTGGTTAAAGTGGTGCTTGCTCCATCGCAAATATTTAGAGTGCCTGTAATAACGGGTGTTATCGTAGGTTGTACAGTAACTTGCACACTGGCACTAGCACTACAACCTGTGGTTACAATTACTGTATAAATTGTTGTCCCCCCTGGGCTTACTGTTATCGATGGTGTTGTTTGCACAGGTGAAGTACTCCAACTGTAAGTACCTCCACCCGTAGCTGTTAAGGTAGTACTACCTCCAATACAAATAACCGTATTGCCTGTTATGGTAGGTACTGGTGGTGGCGTTATAGTAACTACCACAGAAGTTTGTCCAGTACAACCTAAGCTTGTAGCTGTTACACTATATGTTCCTGCTGTAGGCACAACAATACTTGGTGTATTTACCCCTGTACTCCAAACATAGGTGGTGCCTCCATTAGCGGTTAAGGTAGTGCTTGTGCCCGGGCAAATACTGGTTGCTCCAGTTATCGTTGGAATTGGATTTGGGTTTACAGTTACCTGAACAGTTGCAGTACCACTACAAGTTCCATTAGTTACTGTTACACTATAAGTTGTTGGATTTATTGTTGGGTTTACTGTGATGGATGGATTTGTGGTTCCATCGCTCCAAGCGTAGGTTCCGCCTCCACTGGTAGTTAGCGTTGTGCCGGCTCCATTACAAATAGTAGTATTACCTGTTATTACCGGTATTAGGTTAGATGCTACTGTTACTGCTACCGTTGCTGTGCCTGTACAACCACCATTGGTTACTGTTACGGTATATGTAGTTGTTCCACTTACAGGGCTTACTGTAATTGAAGGGGTAGTTTGTACAGGTGCTGTACTCCAATTATATGTGCCACCGCCTGTAGCAGTGAGCGTAGTACTTTGCCCGGCACAAATAGTGGTCATACCACTTATTGTTGGTACTGGTAAAGGATTTACTATTACTGATACTGATGCTGAACCGGTACAACCTCCCGTAGTAACTGTAACACTATATGTGGTTGGGTTTATTGTAGGACTTACTGTTATAGCGGGAGTAGTTTGCACGGGCGATGTACTCCAGCTATAGGCACCTCCTCCATTGGCTGTTAGGCTAGTACTATTTCCTACACAAATAGTTGTATTACCTGTAATCGTCGGAGTAGGAGCTGGATTTACTGTTACTACTGCTGTGGTACTAGCTGTTGCGCCAGCTCCATTTGTTGCAACTACTGTGTACGTTTTTGTTGAAAGCGGACATACATTTACACTTGATCCTGTTAATGCACCGGGCTGCCAAGCATAGGTGAATGGCCCGGGTGTACTCGCTCCGGTTGCAGTTATATTAACACATGCACCCGGACAAACTGCTCCTCCTACGGCAGTAACAGTAGGTCCGCAAGAAACAAATGTTCCGCCAACAACTATTGTATCTTTCCAAGTTAATGGACAAGGTGAAGCCCCATCTGTTACAGTTACGATGTAAGTACCGGGGCTTAATCCTGAAATAGTTTTAGTTGTTTGAATCGGACTAGTATTCCATGAATAAGTATATGGAGCAGTTCCACTAGGATCTGTTATTGATACGGTTCCTGTTCCCAATGTACAACCTGATACATCTGTTTTGGTGGCGCTAATACAAGTTGGACAAACATTCTTTTTTAATTTCTGAACAAAACCTTTACCTGTTACAAAAATGTAATTGTCATCCTGAGGATCAAATTTTAGATCATACACATCACCAGTAACTGTAAACGAAGCATCAAAAACGAGGCTTGAAGAATATCTTTTTACGATACCTTTAACTCCCACATACACTCTGCAACAATTATCTACATCTAATCCTGAATATTTATCTATTGCTCCACCGGAAGTGGCTGAATTTACAATTGCGCCAGTTGCGTCATTATATGCCCTTATATTATTACCATCATACGTGTAAATACGATTACCACATACAACCATCCCATTAACTCCTGTAGCCGGTGTAGCTGCAGCAATGAAAGATCCTTGTCCTAATTCCATCATTAGAGTAGGTTCATTTACTTGCCAGATGGCAGTACCTGGAGTTCCTACTGCTGACTTACAAAATTTTGGAGCAGACGTAGAACCTGAAACGCCATTGTTGCTTGTGTTGGACGCATTTGTAATATATACAAATGAACTTGCAGGGTCTTGCGCCAGATAGGCAATATCCTCTGTGTTTCTATTTCCAGTATTACTATTCCAAACATTATAGATATTCGCTGCATTTAAACTTGTATCCGTTTTTATAAGATGTGAACCATTATTACTTCCTCCTCCTGCCCACATTACTCCATCATTTACTTTTAGGTTGTAATAAAGTCTCCAGCCAAATTCATTTACTCCACCGGGGCAATTCTTTGTTGTTACGGCTCCATTACTCGTAGCTATTATAAAAGCTTGTGCTCCGTTACCAATTCCTGTACCTACAATAACTTTACCTGCGCGAAGTACCAACATATCACCGTATGCACCAATAAAGCTAGATGATGCAGCAGCTGTCCATTGAAGCACTCCTGCAGGATTGAATTTTTTTACTTGATAATTAGGACTAACTCCTCCCATTACATAAGCATTCTGATTATAATCTATTCTAATTGTATACCCATTATTAGTTGTTGTAAAACCCGGAGAAACACTCCATACTGATGTATATGGGTCTATTACCAATTGTTTTGTTTTGTCATATTGAGGAACATTAAAAGATACTGTTTGTCCCTGTAAAATAAATTTAGCTTGAACTTGTTTACTTTCAGTATCAACATAAGAAAAGTCTGGAGCATGGTCTGTGATACTACCATCAGGAATTTCCATAATTACATTTCCGATTTGATCTAACGAAATATTTTGCATGCCACTGTATTTCATCTTAACTCGTGAAATATCTCCTCCCGGATGAACAACGATATTATATTTTACTCCGAGTTTTGTTTTCGTATTATCAGAATATTTATCAGTAAAATAATATTCAACATCTATGTTGGGATAAATATTTTTATATGTTAATTTTTTAAAAGCAGAAGCTACAATAGGATTACCATATTCATCTTTGGTAGGGTATGAATACGTATCATAAATTTTTTCTGATACAACTATTTGAGCATTTGGATTAGCCCCTTCCCATTGAATATTTACAAAAGCAGATTTATCATTAAAATATTTTTTTATGATTTCATCCGTATTCCCTCTCTTCTCAAGAATACGTTTCATTTTTTCTAAAATTTCTTCTTTATCATTTTTATATTTGTCACTAATTTGTACATTGATCATATGATAACTTAATCCGGAAGGGCTGAAATAAACTTTTAACTCCCCGTTATTAATTCCATACAATATGTTTTCCTGTGATTGTCCATCAGGTTTATTAAACTGCCCTTTATTCTCAATAAAAACTTCCGCTTTAAATGGATCATTAACCGTCCAGCCTTCATTAGAATTATAAGGATTGTTATTACTTGCAAATCGCTGATTCTCCTGAGCTGACAAGGTCAAACTACCAATAATCATCCATACTGTTAGTGCTTTTAAACGCAAGGAGCGTGTGTGTAAAAAGATGGATGAGTTTTTCATTTATTCCTTTTTATTATATATAATAGACTCTTTCTCTGTTAGATGACGTTTTTATAAAATAAAGGTTGCACATTCTGCATTGAATTTCATTACAATTTTTCTTTATTCTTGGAAGTTGGCAAGACTGTTATTTTTCTCCTAATGTATTATGATAAATAAAAACTCCTGTTCGGTTATTGCCGAACAGGAGCTTTAGAATTCAGTTTTTTATTAATATCTATACATATCAGATTTAAAAGGGCCTTCAACAGCCACACCAATATATGCCGCTTGTTCCGCAGTTAATACATCCAGTTCACAATTAATTTTCCCCAAATGCAACCGTGCTACTTTTTCATCTAAATGTTTTGGTAAGGTATACACTTTGTTTTCATATTTATCTGTATTCATCCAAAGTTCTAATTGCGCTAATGTTTGATTGGTAAATGAATTACTCATCACAAATGAAGGATGGCCCGTTGCACAGCCTAAATTCACTAGGCGGCCTTCAGCTAACAACAATATATCTTTTCCGTCAATTGTATATTTATCTACTTGTGGTTTGATAACATCTTTTGTTGCGCCATAATTTTTGTTCAACCAAGCCATATCAATTTCATTATCAAAATGACCAATGTTACAAACAATGGCATTGTGTTTCATTGCTTTAAAATGACGATCACTAATAATGTTTTTATTACCTGTAGCAGTTACAATAATGTCTGCTTCTTTAATAGCTCTGTCCATTTTTTGAACCTGATACCCGTCCATTGCAGCTTGTAAAGCACAGATTGGATCAATTTCGGTAATAATAACACGTACACCTTGGGAACTCAATGATTCAGCCGAACCTTTTCCAACATCTCCATAACCTGCTACTACAGCAACTTTACCGGCAAGCATTATGTCTGTTGCTCTGCGGATAGCATCTACCAATGATTCACGGCAACCGTATTTATTATCAAATTTTGATTTTGTAACTGAATCGTTTACATTGATAGCGGGAATATGTAATGTTCCATTTTTCATGCGCTCATATAAACGATGAACGCCTGTTGTAGTTTCTTCTGAAAGACCTTTAATTCCTTTGATGAGTTCCGGATATTTGTCGAAAACCATATTTGTCAAATCGCCACCATCATCCAAAATCATATTTAATGGTTTACGATCTTCGCCAAAAAACAAAGTTTGTTCTATACACCAATCAAATTCTTTCTCATTCATACCCTTCCAGGCATATACTTGGATGCCAGCGGCAGCAATAGCAGCAGCAGCATGGTCTTGCGTAGAGAAAATATTACATGATGACCAGGTAACTTCAGCACCCAATTCAACAAGTGTTTCGATTAAAACCGCAGTTTGAATGGTCATATGCAGGCAACCGGCAATACGTGCATTTTTTAATGGTTTTGCTTTACCATACTCTGTGCGAAGAGACATTAGACCCGGCATTTCTGCTTCGGCCAATTTAATTTCTTTGCGCCCCCATTCTGCTAGAGACATGTCTTTCACTTTATACTTTTCAAATTTTTCCACTGATGCGTTTGTCATTTTTTTAGAGTTTATGATTAGAAAAAGAAATTGCGAAAGTATTGTCTTTTAAACACATTTCGCAAATTTAAAATATTACGTATTACTGTTTGCTTTCTGATGCCGACCAAACCACTTTACCAGTTTTATCAATATAGGAAAGGACACCTCCATAGCTAACATAAGCTAAACCTTTATTAAAATCAGCAAAATAATCAGCGCCTCGTGTTATAACTATTTTCCCTGTTTTATCAATGAATTGCCATCTAGCATCTTTTAAATTCCCATTTACTAATGGTGATGTACTTACGCACGCTAAACCATCATTAAAAAAATAAGCCCCTGTATAAATAGAATTAATAACTGGGTTTCCTTTTTTATCGATATAACCGAATTTGCCATTTTTATAATCGCCAGTACGAATACAGGCTAAACCATCGGAAAATGTCCAAGCACGGTCAAATTGAGGCTCAATAATAATTTTTCCTGTTTTATCAATATATCCCCATTTACCTGTTTTTTCATCACCGATCCTGACATTTGCCAAATCTTCAGAAAACTCAAATGCTTCATCGTATTTAAATTCGATGGCGGTTTTACCTGTTTTATCAATAAAGCCCCATTTACCACCTTTTTTAACACGGGCCAAACCATCTTTAAAATCCCAGCCTCCATCATATTCAGGTTTGATAACCACATTACCGGATTTATCAATATATGCAAATTTTAATCCTATTTGTAAACGCGCCATTCCTTCCGAAAATTTATAGGCATGCTCGCATTTTGGCTCCAGTACTTCTTTTCCCGTTTTATCAATATAAGAATATTTCGCACCTTGCTTAACACAGGCTAATCCTTCTGAAAAATAACCATCTGTTTTTTGATCGTATTGTGTAGGTATCACCACTTTGCCAGTTGGATCAATAAATCCGCGTTTGCCATCACGCTTCACAACAGCTAAACCTTCATAAAATTTTTCGGCATATTCAAATTGAGCGGGAATGACCACTTTACCTGTTTTATTGATATAACCATACTTTCCTTTATCGGTAAATGGGTAAAGCTCCTCCGATTTTACTGTGAATTGGCATAATAAACCAATTAAAACCAATATTGACAATTTACATGTTAGTGATCTCATAATGTACAATGGGCTTAATTTAACTGCAAATATCTAAAATAAATTTAAATTTGGAAAATTTAAGGGTATAAAATAACATTTTAAGTAATAAAAAAATGATTGGCTAAAATGGTTTAATTAATTAATTAATATTGCATGTAAATAAATTTAGACTTTAGGAATGCTGCAAACCATTTATTCTTCCATATTAAAAAGCAAAAAGCAAGATAAAAAACTGTTTGCCCTGTTGGTTGATCCCGATAAATTTGAAACAAAAATAATTCCATTGGCAGAAAAAGCGCGTGTGGATCTGATCATGGTGGGTGGTAGTATTTTAAGTAATGGAAATTTTGAACATTGTATCCAAACAATAAAAAAAAACACTTCAATTCCCGTTATTATTTTTCCGGGAAACAATTTGCAGGTTAGTAAAAACGCGGATGCAATATTGTTACTTTCATTAATTTCGGGACGAAATGCGGAATTGCTTATCGGTAAACATGTAATAGCAGCGCCTGTTATAAGATTAAGCGATCTGGAAATATTATCTACTGGTTATATGCTTATTGAAAGTGGCACACAGACAGCGGCTTTGTATATGAGCAATACTCACCCCATACCTCATGATAAAGATGATATTGCTACGTGTACTGCTATAGCCGGTGAAATGTTAGGGTTGAAACTAATTTATATGGATGCGGGGAGTGGTGCGATAAATCCGGTAAAGGAAAGCATGATAAAAAAAGTAAAAGCGAACATCCACATTCCTTTAATTATTGGAGGCGGCATCAATACTCCTGAAAAAGCACTGACAGCTTGTAAAGCCGGTGCGGATATTATTGTGGTAGGCAATGCCATTGAAAAAAATAATTCACTAATCAAATCAATTTCAAAAGCCATTCATTCATTTTAAATATATTCTAATGCAACTGATAGTCATTTCAAGTTCAAGTACCCTAGAAAACGAAGCCCAAATAGTAACTAAACTTTTTGAAGCAGGCCTAGGAACCTTCCATATGCGTAAGCATAAACTTTCAACAAAAAAAACAAAAGAATTTATCACCCAAATCCCTGCACATTTTCATGACCGCATTATTATACACTCGCATCATAATCTTGCCCGAAAATATAAGTTGAAAGGAATCCATTTAACCAAATCGCATAAACAAAAAGTATTTAGGACATGGTTATCACTTAAATTATTAAAACTGAAGAATCCCGGAGTTATTATTACTACTTCCTATAGTAATATTGGGCAATTGTATGAAAAAAGCGGTCGATACAAGTACAATTACGTTTTTTTAAGTCCTATATTCGATAGTTTGAGTAGTAAGTTCCAGGGTGGATTTACCGCACATAGTTTAAAAACGGCCATTGAAAAAAGCGAGTTGAATGTAGTTGCGCGTGGCGGAGTAGATGTTTCGGCAATTGAAAAAGCAACTATTATCGGATTTAAAGGATTGGCTTTTTACAGTGCTATCTGGAAGAAAAAAAATCCGCTTGAAGAGTTCAATAAAATTTTAGAAAAATTTGAAGAATTGAAAATACCAATTGAATAACAATTTCCTGAAAATTATATCCCGGGAATAAACAACGCTTTTAATTCTGTCGCCTCCTCCGGCTTCATTTTGCCTGCTAAAATTAAGCTTAATTGTTTTCTGCGTAGAGCTCCGGTAAAACGTGTTTTTTCTTCTTCTGTTTCAGGGACTAGCTCCGGGACAGGCAATGGTGAACCGTTCTGATCGACCGCCACAAAAGTATATATCGCTTCATTGCATTTTATTTTTTGTCCGTTTACAGGATCCTCTACCCATACATCAATAAACACTTCCATTGAAGTGGTGAATGCCCTTGAAACTTTTGCTTCCAGTGTAACAATACTGGCGTGATTAATAGGATTATTAAAAGATACATTATTTACCGAAGCTGTAACTACCACGCGCTTACAATGGCGATGCGCCGATATAGAAGCAACAATATCCATCCACTGCAATAATTGCCCACCAAATAAATTGCCTAATGTATTGGTATCATTCGGCAATACTATTTGGGTTTGTATTGTTAAGGATCCTTTTGATGTTTTAGACTTCATGATAAATAATTTTTACAAAGATACTATTTACTGATAATGAATTTTGATAAAATGGAATATCATCCTTGCAATGATTTTGTACCTTCGTTAGTAAATTATAAAAACAAATGGAAAACATATATAGATACATACTTGCCTTGCACATTATTTTTATAGTAACATGGTTCGCAGGTTTGTTTTACATTGTTCGATTATTTATTTATCACACCGAAGCGGAAGTAAAAACGGAACCTGAAAAAAGTATTTTACAAACACAATATAAATTAATGGAAAAACGTCTTTGGTATGGTATTACCTGGCCATCCATGATTTTAACACTACTATGTGGAGGTTGGCTAGTGTGGCTAAATCCCGACATATTATCACACGCATATTTCATTTTAAAACTTTGTTTTGTTGGAGGATTGATACTGTATCACATTCAGTGTCACGTGTTTTTTATTCAGCTAAAAAACAATTTAATAAAAAGCACATCTTTTAAATTACGATTGTGGAATGAAGTTGCCACTGTATTTTTAGTTGCAATTGTTTTTCTGATCATTCTGCGAAGCACCAGTGGATGGATCTGGGGTATGCTTGCGCTGATTATATTTTCGGCTACCTTATTGCTCGCTATTCGGATTTATAAAAAGAACAGAGAGAAAGAAGGAAGCGATGGTCAATTAAAAAAATAATATCTAATTATTTTTTTAACGAATCTTTTTGTTGTTGTTTGTGGTACTTTTTGAGGCTATCCAGATTATTTTGTAAAATGAAACTGCTCCAACCGATCGCACCAGTAGGCTGTGATACAGCCGCTTTCTTGGTTTCTTCTTTTTGAATCTCCAACAATTTCGAAAGTCGGTCGATCTTCTGTTTGCTTTCCTCGAACTCTTGAAATTTGGGAGCTTTCTGTAAGTCAGAAACATCCTAGCGCATTTACCCCCACGCGATGCAACTGATCGTTTGCCCATTTTAGTTTCGCTTCGATT
>JBBSPS010000009.1:0-38293 GCA_038258655.1 Bacteroidia bacterium | reverse complement strand
CATTTTCAGCTAATACAAGTCTATACTGTCCTGCATCGCTCAACACAATGGGTTTCAAAAACAAATCTTTTGTAGTTTTCCCAATAAGATCCTGCCAAGTTAAACCACCATCGCTACTAAATTGCCATTGATAAACGGGATTGTTATATCCAGAGCCTATGGTTGATTGCAATAGTACAGAGTCAGCAGTACAATAAATCGTTTTATTTGGAATAGCAACAAGAGAGGTGCTTGGCCCGCAAGCCCGAAAACTTATATCATCTATAACTAAATCATTACCGCATCCGCCGGTATTATTATTTACCATTGACAAAATCACAGAAGTTTGACTTGAACCCGTTGAAAATGTAAACCCGAATTGATGCCATACCATATTACCATTATCCGGAGCAATATTGCCAGTGTTAATAGAATCCCCCAAAGCTGTAGCTGAAGTTTTAACTTTAAATTTAACATTCGGGTATATATAAGTTTTAGGTGGAATATCATTCGGACAGAAGCTAATTACACTATACATATTAACGTTGGCTATCCAAGCAGAAAAAACATAAGTAGTATTTGGACATAAACCGGTAACTGTTCTATTATAAAATTCACTTGGAGCATAAGATGCATTTACAACAAACATATAACCATTTGGATCTCCAGTATGGTCTGCGGAGTACTGCCAACTCTGGTTTCCAGGAGCAGGATTAGAAGTGCTTGAAATGGTGTATTCTCCATCATTTGGCCAAGCAGCAATATAATTATAGTTTGTGAATCCAGCAGGAAGTGCAGCACCAGACCCAGAACCTGCCCCAAATGTTTCTAAAAAAATGGGGACTCCAAGAGTTCCGTTACATAGTTGAGCTTGCATCCCCAAAATTGGAAAAAAAAGAATAAATAAAACGGTGTATTTATAAACTTTCATTGAATTGCAATTAAATATGTGGTTACGTATGTTTAAAGATAGTCAAAAATACACCAGATATAAATCAGGCTATTTTAAAGCAATCCTGATTAATACTACTATAGTCCTGACGGTAACTGGAGTTCTTAATTTCCCTCGAATAATCATCTACAGGTAAGAATAATCAGACATTTCACTGGTTTAGAATAATTCCCTGCCCGAAGACAGGGAATTATTTTTTCTGAATGACCAACAAATCTATTATGACACTAGTGTAGCTTGCTTTTAATTCCAAGGTTGTACTAGCCAGTTATTGAAAAAAGCAAATGGACATTTTCCTGTCCAGTATATCCTTTGTTCCAAACCATCTACTGCAGGCATATGTATTTTTCCGGTACTAGCATGTGTCATATATTCGGGGTTATCCCATACATCTTGCAGCTTGATGTCCTTTCGATAATAGGTTTGGTAGTTCCCCTGAGATATCATTTTGCCAACGTCTATTATTAGTAAAGTTTGATTTGGGTCCAAACCTGGCGCCGGAATCGGGGGTGGAAACATTGCATAGAACCAATGAAACACATAATTTTGAGGCTGAAGCAATTTATAATAAGGTCCCCATGCAACAAAACCTTCCGGAAAATTAGAAATGCCAGAGTAAACCCACTCCAGTTTTTGGCAATATACAGGGGTTTGGTCAGTAACACCTCCAATAAATTGGTTATGTGTAAAATTGCCTCCGGGTTTTGGATAGAAGCTATTACTGCTCAGAGAACCGGACATTTGAAACCTGTTCATTATAGGAGTATTAGATTGGATGGTACCGGCATTAAGGTGGCCATCGTATGTCCGTTCAGGTTCTACAACATACCATATACTTCCATGCCCATGTGCACGAATTTGATCCGGTAGCCACGTGCCGCTATTGGGATCTAACTTCGCATACATGTCATTAATTTTTTTGTGGGCTTCCGCCAACATGGTAGCGTGTTTTTCGTCTACCGTACTTGCTACTGCATAGTGTTCCATGTGTTTCTTTTAATTGGTTAGAATGCAATAGTACAAAAATTTGTTTAAGGGATAAAAATATTGTATGTTTCATAAGAGCCTCTTCTCTGATGGTGGAATAAACATTTTTAATTTTTAAAATGAACTATATTTGGAGAAATATTCTAACAAATGAAAAAATTATGTCCATTAGTGTATTACTGTTTCTGTTATCAATATCATCACAGGCGCAAATAATACCTAGTAATAACCCTATACTACAAGAAGTGCTGAATAAACACATTGAAATATACAATTGATGTTTCCAAGCTCCTTGGGGAATTATTTTTTAATATTAATACAGACAAAGAAACTGTTCAGGGCCGGAAAATAAATATTTTAAGTGATTTATAATATTTTTAATACGTTTGCAGACGAAATAATATTGCAAGTAATTATGAGCATGGAATCAGGTTATGTTAAATCAAGTACGTTGAATGGTATTTCTACCATTACATTTTTTCATCCGAAAAGTAATTCATTGCCTGGTGTGTTATTGCGGGAACTTGCTGAAAATATAACTACTGCCGGAAATGATAAAAATACAAAAGTAATTGTGTTGCAAAGTGAAGGTGATAACGCATTTTGCGCAGGCGCTTCATTTGACGAATTAATTTCAATCAAAGATATTGAAACAGGGAAAAAATTCTTTTTAGGATTCGCAATGGTGATCAATGCCATCCGCAAAGCACCTAAGTTCGTAATTACCAGGGTACAAGGTAAAGCTGTTGGTGGAGGTGTAGGAATTGCTTCTGCTGCAGATTATACATTGGCAGTTGATACTGCTTCAGTAAAACTAAGTGAATTAGCAGTTGGTATCGGACCATTTGTAGTAGGTCCAGCTGTTGAACGAAAGATTGGAACATCTGCTTTTACCTCGTTATCAATTAATGCTACTGAATGGCAAAGTGCGCAATGGGCAAAAGAAAAAGGATTGTTCGTGAATATCTTTAAAACAATTGAAGAGATGGATGGAGCCATTGCATTACTTTCAAAAACTCTTTCGCAATCAAATCCGGAAGCGATGGAATTATTAAAAAAAGCATTTTGGAGTGGTACCGAAAATTGGGATGTACTTTTAAATGAACGTGCTGAAATAAGCGGAAAATTGGTTGTTTCAGAATTTACAGTAAATGCAATAAATAAATTTATAACTCAAGCATAATAAAAAATACTCGATGAAAAAAATAGCAACAATTCTACTAATCATTTTGTCTTTCAATTTATTGATCGCACAAAACGGTAAAAAAACGGATCCGTATAATGCCGATCAAAAATTTTTAAAGACCAATTATGAAGGCGCTTTAGATGATTATTTGAGCTTGCTTGATAACGATCCTAAAAATGACAAATACAATTATAACATTGCTGTTTGCTATTTGAATACAAATATTAATAAAACTAAAGCGATCCCATATTTAGAAATTCTTACACGCAAACCTAAGTATGATCCCAATGCAATGTATCTTTTAGGCAGGGCATATCATTTCGCTTATCGTTTTGATGACGCAATAAAAGTATATACTGCGTTTAAGCAAACAGGCAGAGGTAATGCTGATAATCTTGCGGATGTTGACCGTGAAATACAGTTTTGTATCAACGCAAAAGAGTTAATGAAATTTCCTATAAATGTTACATTCGAAAATTTAGGTGCCGGAATAAATTCACCTTATGCGGAATATTATTCATTTGTTCCAAACGACGAATCATTTATTGTTTTTAATACTCGCAGGCCGGAAGAAGGAGCTGAATTAATAAAAGAAGACGGATTATTTCCTGCGGCAGTATATATTGCAAAGGCAAAGGATGGTAGTTTTATCAAATCAAAACCTATTGGGCCGCCTATCGCAACAGAGAAAGGAGAAATGGAAGTAACCGGTTTGTCGGGAGCTGGGGACGTGTTATTATTATATTATACAGATACAAAGGGCGTGGGCGATATATATATGAGTACCATTGATAAAAACGGAAGTTTTAAACCATTACAAAAATTAGATGAAAATATTAATTCGCCTAAAGCTTCAGAAATAGCAGCATGTATCAGTACTGACGGAAGTCTCATTTACTTTGCAAGCAACAGAACAGGAGGATTTGGAGGCACCGATCTGTATGTAAGTCATAAATTACCTACAGGAAAATGGGGGCTTCCACAAAATTTAGGCCCTGAAATTAATACACCTTATAATGAGGATTTTCCAATTCTTTCATCGGATGGAAAGTTATTGTATTTCAGCTCCAACGGACATACAAGTATCGGAGGTTACGATATTTTTAAAGCTGAGTTAGATGAAACGACAAAACAATTTTCCAATCCTAAAAATGCAGGTTACCCTGTTAATACACCTGAAGATAATTTCAAGTTCCAATTGTCAGGTAATGGCCATTACGGATACATGGCTGCTTTGCGCGATGGGGGCTTTGGTGATATGGATATTTATCGTATCACATTTAATGATGTTGATCCGCAATATTCTGTTGTAAAAGGAAATATTGCATCAGTTGATTCAACACAAAAATTAAATTTTTCAGATGTGTTTATTACGGTCACTGATAATAAAACACAACAAGTAGTTGGTAATTATTTGCCTAATCCTAACTCAGGGCATTATGTAATGGTGTTGGCTCCGGGGACATATAATATAAGTATTGAAGCAAATGGATTTCAACCGATAGCTGAAAAAATTAGTGTGTTGGATAAAAGTTCCTACAAATTTGAGATCACAAAAGATATTCAACTGAGGCCGGAAGGTTATCCGAAAAAATAAAATGATTGAAAAACATATTTTAGAAAACACGATAGGTGTTTTTAAAAACTACAGATCACTTGCTGAAAAAGCTACTGCACAATTAAACACGGATAAGGATTTTCATTATGCACCTGATGCTGAATCAAACAGTATTGCTGTGATCATGAAGCACATGAGCGGAAATATGATCTCTCGCTGGACAGACTTTTTAACTACCGATGGTGAAAAACCAAATCGTAACCGCGACTCGGAATTTATTGATGGTACCGAAACACGTGAACAGTTAATACAACTATGGGAGAAAGGATGGAGCGTGTTTTTAAATACACTTAATTCACTAACAGAAAAAGACCTGATGAAAACGGTTCCTATTCGTGGAGAAGGTTTAACCGTGTTGCAAGCGTTAAATCGTCAAACAGCTCATTATGCTTATCATGTAGGACAAATTGTTTTTCTGGCAAAACATATTAAAAGTACTGAATTCAAATCTCTTTCTATTCCTAAAAATAAATCAGCGGAACATTCCAAAGGTTCGTATCATGATAGTTTGAAATAAAAAAGTCCCGCTGTTTAGCGAGACTTTAATTTGAAATCAGAATTTGAAATTACTTCAATTCCGGCAACGTATATTTTCTACCTGCATTTTCTTTTTTAAGATAATCCATTAATGGAGCAAAATAATCAAGCATTGCTTTCGCACTAAGTTCGCTTCCTGTTTTTTCTTTTAATACTTCTCTCCAATCTTTGCTTGCGCCCGGTTTCATTATATCGGCAATGAATTTTCCAACTTCTTTATTTCCAAAATAATTTGTTGAGTGTGGATCTTGGTGTAAAATTTCTTTTGCGATGTGATCATGTACTTGGAATAATAAAACATAAGATAATGCATAATCATAATATTGTGCAGCATCATCATTGATATGTGTCTTGGTTGCAGCATCGCAATACTCTTCGCCTCTAACTGTTGGAGGAGCGATTCCTTGATATTGAGAAGCAAGTTCCCACCAACGTTTGTTGAATTGATCAGCAGGTAAATTATTTGCATACAGATCATGTTCAAACATGCTCATCGTTCCGGTGCTGAAAGGAATAAATACAACGTAGTTCAACGCTTCTTTTAACAAGGTTTGCATCTCATCCGATTTTGTATTTTTAGGAATAAGGTTTAAATTTTCCATGAATGGTTTTTGCATTGCAGCCATTCCCATCATACTTCCCAATGCTTCGTGATATGCCCGGTTAGCGCCTTCGCGTAATAAAATTGGAACATCAGGATTGCTGTAGGATAAATAATAATAAATATGTCCTAGCTCATGATGTGCTGTTTCATACCATTCACTGTTAGGTTCGACACTCATTAATGAACGAACATCCTGATCATAATCCATGTGCCATGCTGAAGCATGATTGTTCTTTTTATATTTCTCACCTTTTGGAATAGGATACAGATCAGATTTTTCCCAGAATGTTTTTGGCAATTCAGGGAAACCTAAACTCACATAAAACCTTTCACCTTGTTTTACTATCCATTCAGCATCTTTTGTTTTTAAAGCACTGTCTAAATTAATTCCTTTAACATCTACAAGACTGCTCCAGTCTTGTCCCCAACGGTTAGGCAGCCATTGAGCAGGAATCAAATCCGGAACTTCTTTTACTCCATATTTTTTTGCAAACTCATAACGGGCGTAGGTATGTAATTCGCGAAACAGCGGATATAATTCTTTATTGAATTTTTGCAGCATATCTATCATTTCCTCAGTGGTCATTCCATAATCAGAAACCTGATATTCAAAAAAGTCTTTGTAGCCTAAACCCTGAACAGTTTTATTACGAAGGTCACGCAAGTTCACTAAACCATCTTTTAAACCTTTACCTACTTCTTTACTTGCTTCCCAAGCTTTCTTGCGTTTATCGAGATTTTTTTCAGAGGCTAAAATGGCATCAATATTATTTGTTGTAACCGATTTACCATCAATTTTATAATCAAATCCGAATAATTTTTCTACTTGTTTTGTTTCCGCTTTTATGCGGACTTTCACTACATCTTGAATAGTTTCAGGATTATTAGCTGCTTTGTATAAAATACTTTTTAATTGTTTTACTTGTAGCGGAGTTAATTTATCTTGTTGAGCAAGATATTTTTTTGAAATTTCAATATTTTCAGTACTGCCGGAATATTTTGCATATTCTTCTTGGGCCTTGTTATTAGCAATGGCATTAGTAGAATCACCTTCTACAATATGTGTGTTTGATTTCCATGAAGTTTCATTCGCAACAATATTTAACTCCTGATACTTTTTATTATAGATGTCCAAATAAGCTTGAACGCTATCTTGCAGTGCTTTATTAGTATTATCGTTTGATACATTTTTATTGTTTCCGCATGAGTATACAATTATAACGGTTGCTAAAAGGAGGAGATGTTTTTTCATTTGATTTAATTTTTAGGATGGCAAATGTAATAAAAAAATCTGCACTTAACCTCATCCTAAATCCTTCTTCCTTAAAAAGGAGAAGGACTTATTCCTTGTCCTTTAGAGAGGGCCAGGGGTGAGGTTTTTATTTTATCTTTGCCCCATGTCATCCATCAAACAAAAAGCAATCATCATTGGTCCTGCATTTCCTTTACGTGGCGGCATTGCTAATTTTAATGAAGCATTGTGCAGAGCTATGAATGTTGCAGGTATTGATACAAAAATAATTTCCTTCTCATTACAATATCCTAATTTTTTATTTCCGGGAAAAACACAATATGATACAGGAAAAGGACCGCAGGATATTACTATTGAAACAAAAATAAATTCGATCAATCCGTTTAATTGGTTAAGAATTGCAAAGCAAATAAAGCGTGAGCAACCTGCTTATGTGGTGTTTCGTTATTGGCTGCCTTTTATGGCGCCTTGTTTAGGAACCATCGCGAAACTAATAAAAGTGGGAACTAAGATAAAAGTAATTGCTATTACGGACAATGTGATTGCGCACGAAAAACGTTTTGGCGATAGAATATTTACTAAATATTTTATTAAACAATGTGATGGTTTTATAGCAATGTCGCAATCAGTTTTAAATGATTTGAAAGAATTTACCGATACAGATAGAAAAGTGTTTTTGCCACATCCGATCTATGATATATTTGGCGAAAAGGTTGATAAATTAGTAGCATTAAAGCATCTTCAATTAGATCCGAATGATAAACATATTTTATTTTTTGGATTTATCCGCAAATATAAAGGCTTAGATTTATTATTAGAAGCAATGTCGGATGTACGAATCAAACAGTTAGGTATTAAATTAATTGTTGCAGGAGAATATTATGACGATGCCGCATATTATAATAGTATCATCCAAAAAAATGGATTGAAAAACAGTGTCATTTTAAAAACAGAATATATTTCATCAGAAGAAGTGCGTTATTATTTTTGTGCTTGCGATATGGTTACTCAGCCATACAGAAGCGCCACACAGAGTGGTGTTACACAAATAGCCTATCATTTTGAAAAGCCTATGTTAGTTACAAACGTAGGTGGTTTACCAGAAATTGTTCCTCATAATAAAGTTGGGTATGTTACAGAGATTTATCCGAAATCTATTGCGGATTCGATCTTTGATTTTTATTCCAATAACAAAGAACAGATTTTCACTCAAAATGTAATCAAGGAAAAACAACGCTTTCTTTGGAACACTTTTGTGAAAGGGATGCAGGAGTTATATAAAATAGTTCAATAGACCATCCGTTCACTAGTTGATTAGTTTCCAAAGTTGGCTTGATATTTGAAAATCCTTACCACAAATTTTTGTATTTTTGTTTATAAGGCCTGTTTAAAATTTATATTGTAAAATTGTTTATGCTTATTTTTGAGCGAAACGAGACAAATTTTGCAGGCATAATTGACCTATTATGGCGAAAAATTTAACGAAGTTGCAGCCGAAAAGAAGCATAAACAAATTATTAGATAAATTTTAAACAGGCTCTAAGGTATCTTTTATATATTTCAACGTTACAGAATAAATTCAAATTATTTAATTATGAAGTTCAAAGTGTTTTTATAGCTATACTTTTTTCTGCTTTTGCTTTTGCTCAAGACGCACCTAATAAAACAGATGCAACAGGTAAAAAACAAGGACATTGGATAAAGTATGACGATGCTCATAAAAAAGTATACGATGGTAATTTCTTAGATAATATTCCGGTTGGCAAATTCACTTATTTCTATGATACAGGAATTCCATGGTCTGTCACAATGTTTTCTCAAAAAGGTAAAGTAGCGCGAACGCAGATGTTTGATGCAGGAGGGAAACTTAGTGGAGAAGGAAAATATGTGAATGAGAAGAAAGACAGCTTATGGAAATTTTATAATCAGGAAGGGAAAATCCTTGCAGAAGAAAATTATGCAAATGGTGTAAAAAATGGAAGTTGTAAAGTATACTACGCTAGCGGACAAGTATCGGAAGATAAAATTTGGAAAAACGGCGTGCTTGATGGCCCTTGTAAAAAATACTTTGAAACCGGGCAAATAAAATACCTTGGCCAATATGTGAACAATAAAATGGAAGGTAAAGTGCAATATTTTCATCCAACAGGAAAAGTGAATGCGGAAGGTATTTATAAAAATGACTTAAAAGAAGGAGATTGGAAATATTATAAGGAAGATGGAACGTTTGAACGTACCGATCCATATCTTGGTGGACGTTATGTAGGCAAAACAGATCCGAATGTAATTCCAAAAGAGCAGTCAGACAAAGAGAAAAAACAATTTGAACAATTTGAAATTAAAGATCCTTATCAAGAAGGATATACTCCGCATTAAATGAGTAAAAAAGGGAAAGTGTTATTGGCAATGAGTGGTGGGATTGACAGTTCCATTGCTGCTTTATTATTGCATGAGCAAGGATATGAAGTGGTTGGGATCACTATGAAAACATGGGATTATGCTTCCTCCGGCGGTTCGAGCAAAGAGACAGGATGCTGTAGTCTGGATTCCATTAACGATGCTCGTTTGCTGGCTGTTAATTTGGGATTTCCCCATTTTATTTTAGACATCAGGAATGAATTTGGGAATTATATCATTGATAATTTTGTTGAAGAATATATAGCAGGCCGTACACCAAACCCTTGTGTGCTTTGCAACACACATATAAAATGGGAAGCGCTTTTAAAGCGTGCGGATATGTTGGAATGTGAATTTATTGCTACGGGACATTATGCGCAGATCCGTGAAGAAAATAACCGTTTTGTAATTTCAAAAGGATTGGATCAAACAAAAGATCAATCGTATGTTTTGTGGGGATTAACCCAGGAAAGTTTGAAGCGTACAATTTTTCCTTTACAGAATTATCATAAATCGGAAATAAAACAAATGGCTATCGATAACGGATATGCTGACTTGGCAGCTAAAAGTGAGAGTTATGAAATTTGTTTTGTTCCTGATAATGATTATCGTGGATTCTTAAAACGTAAAGTAGACGGGTTGGAAGAACGAGTTGCCGGAGGCAATTTTGTTGACAGAACAGGTCGTGTTTTGGGTAAACATAAAGGATATCCATTTTATACAATTGGCCAGCGTAAAGGTTTGGAAATAGCTGTTGGTGAGCCATTGCATGTGTTGGAGATCGTCCCGGAAACAAATACGGTTGTTCTTGGAAGCAAGGAAGACCTGGAACAACAACAAATGACAGTGGGTAAATTTAATCTCATCAAATACGAGTCGTTACCGGATAATTTCGAAGCCTTAACAAAGATCCGTTATAAAGATCCAGGAACAATAGCAAGCATTTCTAATCTCAAAAATAAATTAAATGTATTGTTTCACAACCCTGTATCAGCAGTAGCTCCTGGCCAATCAGCTGTATTTTATGAAGGCAACGACTTAGTTGGCGGCGGCATTATTGAGCGTCAATTCCCGATTGTCCCCTAACAATTTCCCAGTTCCAATCCAATTTATTACCTTTATTATCAAAGAATTTCAGGTGAAAAAATTTTCTCCTTTATTTTTAATTTCGTTTGTTTTGGGCCTTGGTTTTTCTTCTTGCAAAAAAGATAAAGCCATAGCGCCTGATATGGGCTATACTTACTTCCCAAATCAGGTTGGAAGATATATAGTATACAATGTGGACTCTTTTTATTATGATGATTTTAATAAAAAAACGGATACGTTCAAATTTCAGTTAAAAGAAAAAATACAATCTGTTTTTACTGATAATGAAAACCGTCCGACCATACGATTAGAGCGATATATAAAAAATTATAGCACTTCAATACCGTATAATGCAATGACATGGATATTAAAAAATGTATGGACCGAAAACAGAACCCTTACTACAGCCGAAAAAGTGGAAGAAAATCTACGTTATATAAAACTTGTTTTTCCTGTTAATGAAAATCAAAAATGGAACGGCAACATACAAAATACGTTACCTGAGTGGAATTATGAATATGATTTTTTTGACCTGCCACGTACTATTGGAGGCATCTATTTTGATTCCGTTCTACAAGTAAATCAATACGATGATAAATTATCAAACTTGGTGGAGCATAAATATTATATCGAAAAATATGCGCGGAATGTTGGCTTAATATACAAACAAGTTATTGATGTTGAATCTCAGCCAGGTAATCCTATTCCTCCGGGTTTTTTCAATGTTCCTATCATGCAACGGATAACATCAGGTGTTCAATATACAATGACAATTAATTCATACGGAATAGAATAAAAAAAAACATGAAAAAGGTCAGCCATATAGTATTATTTTTTTTATTTTTTCAGATAACAATTGCCCAGACAACAACAAATTATTGGGTGCTGTTTAAAGATAAAAAAGGAAATCCATATTCAATAAGTAGGCCTAGTGAATATCTTTCTGAAAGGTCGATCGCTCGCAGGCAGAGACAACATATTTTAATTACGGAAAGTGATCTTCCGGTTAATCCCACATATATAAATGCCCTAAAGTTATTGGGTGTTACGATTATTAATCAATCGAAATGGTTCAATGCGGTTACAATTGCTTCTACAGACATTAGTAAAATAAATACCATAAGGAAGTTGTCTTATGTAAAAGAAATAAAAACTATCAGTATATCTCCAACTAAAAATAACTTTTCTAAATTTGAGTTGGAAAATGATAAAATTCCTGTATCCATTGATAGATCAGGTATTGTATCTGCCGTAACAGTTTTAAATTACGGACTTTCTTATTACCAAGCACATCAAATCGGCGTAGATTGTTTGCATAATTTGGGTTATCAGGGGCAGGGAATGATAATAGCAGAGCTTGATGCAGGTTTTGAAAAAGTAGATTCATTACCGGCTTTTGACAGTTTGCGAATGAACAATCAATTACTCGGTACGCATGATTTTGTTATTGGAGGAACTGTATTATACCAGGGCCATCCACATGGTATGAATACCCTTTCCTGCATGGTAGGTAATCTTCCAGGGCGTATTGTAGGTACTGCGCCCAAAGCAAAATACTGGCTGTTACGAACTGAAGATGCTGCTACAGAAAGCCTGCAGGAAGAAATTAACTGGTCGGTAGGTGCTGAATTTGCTGATAGTGTGGGTGCAGATGTGATCAATTCTTCATTGGGGTATAATATTTTTGATAATGCAGCTGATAACCATTCTTATTTAGATTTAGATGGCAACACGACAATTATCACCAAAGCTGCTGACATGGCTGTAAGTAAAGGAATGTTTGTGGTATCCAGCGCAGGAAATGCAGGAGGCCCACCATGGTTTAAAATTACAGCCCCTGCAGATGCGGATAGTGTTTTAACTGTAGGGGCTGTTGATTCAGCTGGCACTATAGCGTCATTCAGTTCACGAGGACCAACTTCTGACGGGCGTTTTAAACCCAATACAGTTGCACGGGGAGTAAAAGCAATTGTTGCATCGCAATATGGTGACGTGTTTAAACAAAGCGGAACTTCTTTTTCTTCACCAATTACAGCAGGTGCTGTAGCGTGTTTGTGGCAGGCAAATCCTACAAAAACAAATATGGAAATTTTGGATGCGATACAGCAAAGTGCCAGTCAATATAGTAATCGTGACACAATAAAAGGATATGGTATTCCTAATTTTTGTAAAGCAGATTCGTTGTTTACAGGCGTTGATGTGTTTAAGTTGAATCAGACTGATAAATTAAATGTATATCCGAATCCTTTCACTGATAATTTTGACATTACTTTTTATTCTGACAAAAAACAAACAATTCAATTTGAGTTGTATGATATTTCTGGACGTAGTATTTTCAAAGAAGAAAAAATAGTGAATGCTAATAGTTCCAGTACATTTAATTATAATGATGAAGTACTTTCCAATGGTGTTTATATTCTACGTGCAATTACTCCAACTAAAGTTTATTATAGAAAGTTGGTGAAGGAATAATGTTCCATGTTTTAAATATTATCAAACTTTATGAATAGTTTTGGAGTAAAAAAGTTATCTATTTTTTTTGCCGGAGTTTTTTTCTAAAGTAGCAATTAATTTTTTTTGTGATTCTACAAATTCTTTAAGTAGAGCATTCTCTTTTTTTAAATTACCTATTTCATTTCGTAATGTATCGTTTTCTAGTATTTGCTTTTTGGTAGTGACTGTTTGCTTTTCGTCAATAAATTCAATATCGTCAATAGTAAGAGATAGAGATTTTGCGATAGCTGCTAGAGTATAATGATTTACTTTTCCTGTTTGTTCAATATGTGATATTAGTGCTCTTGTACGCCCAATTTTATTTGCTAACTGATCTTGCGTTATATCTTTATTAATACGTGCCTTCCTTATTTTTTTACCTAAGTGCATAGTGTCTAAATAACTACTACAAAAGGGCAAAAAAAATAATTGTCAAAAAGATAATATTGTTTTCTTAATGATAATTTTTGTTTTGTGAGAATGTTTAATGTATGTTTGTCAAAACTTTAAAACAAAATCTATGACTACTTTAAGAAAAACCATTTTCCTATTTTCACTATTATGTATAAGTAAACTTTTAAATGCTCAATCTACGGCTGCTACAAATGTTTATAACGCAGCAAATTTTTTAGGATGGGGTACTACTAGTGGCGATTTGCCTTTTAAAGTTAATAATACTACGTGGATGACTTTAAAAAATACTACTGGGTTCTTGGGTATAGGAACTACAAATCCCTTATCAATGTTACATGTTTCAGGTGGGAGTGTTTTATTTCAATATATGGGCAACGGAGGGACTACCCCTATGGGTGGTGGTGGAATAAGAATGATGTGGATACCAGCGAAGGCTGCATTTAGAGCAGGTGGAGTTGATCAGGCGTGGAATGATGCAAATATTGGTATGTATTCATTTGCTGCCTGTTTTAACTCTCAAGCTTCTGGACAGGGGGCTTGTGCAGTAGGGTCTCAAACTATTGCAAGTGGTGTCAATTCTTTTGTGGCAAATGCGTCTACTAATGCTTCTGGGAGTATGGCAACATCTTTTGGTCAAAATACTACGGCCCAATCATATAATTCTTTTGTATTAGGTCGATATAATTATAATCCCGGAACATATAACACTACAACTTGGGTTGCAACTGATCCATTATTTGTAATTGGTAATGGAACAAGTGCAGGAGCAACTTCAAATGCAATGACAATATTAAAAAATGGAAATACTGGGATCGGTGTAACTGCCCCTATAGCTCCTCTTCATGTAGCAACTAGTTTATCAACGGGAGAAGGTTTAATATTAGACGGAACTATTGTCGATCCTACATACGGCGGAAAGTGGGCTATGGGTGATGGTTTATTTATAAGTGATGGAATATTTTCAATTTCAGATGCTAAAGGAAGTGGTAATCCAATTCCTCGTTTAATTATAAATAGTACAGGTAATGTAGGCATTGGAACTACAAATCCAGGAACTTATAAATTAGCTGTTGAAGGCGTACTTGGTGCAAGAGCTTTAAAAATAACTCTTGCATCTTGGGCTGACTTTGTTTTTAATGATGACTATAAACTTAAATCATTAAGTGAAGTGGAAAATTTTATTAAAAAACACAAACACTTACCTGAAGTACCAACAGCAGTTGAAATAGAAAAAAACGGGTTAGATGTAGCTGAGATTCAAGCTAAACAAATGCAGAAAATTGAGGAATTAACTTTATATCTGATAGAGTTAAATAAAAAAGTAGAAAAATTAGAACAAGAAAATGATGTATTAAAAAAGAAATAACTCATTGGTAATATATTTAGTATGCAACTTTTTTTAAAAATATCTATAATACTTGTTACAACTATTATAAGTTTTTCATTTAAAGAAAAAGATGTAAATGATAATAAACTTCAAACTGATACAATAGAAAAAGATTTGCTATGTAAAAAATGGGCATTAATAGAAACTATAACACCGAATTTTAGTAAAGCTGACCTTTACTCAGATTCAGAGACTTTTCCAATAGATGTAATAAAATATTTTACTGATTCAGTATTACAGGAAGTTTTAATGTTGAATGCTGACAACACATACCGAATCTATTGGCGAAACAATGATATTTCTGCAAAAAGTAATACTATCAATAAAGAAGAAGGTATATGGAGCTTTGATAAGGAATCAGCAACAGTATTATTCAAATGTAATAATTATCCCGGTCCTAAAATAACCTACTGTTCTACTTGGTTTATTGTTGAACTAAAAGAGTCCAGATTGAAATTAGAATTTCAGACAAGGGGTGGGCAAATATCCAAAACATATATACCAAAAAATTAATTAATAACACTATGAAAATTTACCAAAAATTAACCCTACATATACTGGTTTTGCTTTTTATTTTATTTTTTTCAAAATTACAAGCACAAATATTAAAATGCGGGTCAATGGAATTTGAACAATTTATTTTATCTGGCAACCCTGACTTACAACTTATCAAAGATGGAAATAACAATAATTTAAGAAATTTTATCCAGTCAAGTAATTTTAATACACAAAGGAGTAATGGAAGTATAATTAGAATTCCCGTTGTTGTTCATTTAATCGGAAACAATGTTATTGCTGCTTGCTCATCAAAAGTTCAAGAACAGATTGATATACTCAATCAGGATTTTGGAAAAATGGTAGGTTCAAATGGCTATGGGAATGGTGTGGATACTAAGATACAATTTTGTTTAGCGGTTAATAATCCTTATGGCTCTTCAACGAATGGTATCGTTAGCATTACGGGTGTTTTCCCATCTGTTTGGAATAAGGATGCGCCAGATGCTAATAATAATTCAGATGCTACGCTTAAATCACAATCTCAATGGCCGCCCGAGCAGTATCTTAATTTATATGTTGTTGATGCCATAACAAATGCTGGTAACAAAACTATACTTGGTTATGGTACTTTTCCATGGACGTTAGGAACCTTACCTTTTCGCGATGGTGTGGTTATAGGCAAGAATTATTTTGGTTTAACAACTGGTGCTTCAAATTTAGGAAGAACTGCCACTCATGAGATAGGCCATTGGTTAGGTTTGCTTCATACTTTTCAAGGGGGATGCACAAATACAGATTGTACGCAAGATGGGGATTATTGCTGTGATACTCCCCCGGTTTCACAGGCCAATTTTAATTGTCCTGTTGGAATTAATTCTTGCACTACTGATAGTCCTGATTTGCCTGATCTACTTAAAAATTATATGGATTATACTGATGATGCATGTATGAATATGTTTACACAAAATCAATCAGACAGAATGTTTGCTGTTTTAAATTCTACCAGGTACTTTGAATTATTTTCTTCCTGCATTTCCCATTGTAATAATCACATTCAAGACGTAGGTGAAACAGGGATAGATTGCGGAGGAGCTGATTGTCATCCATGTAGTCATTGCACTAATAAAATTCAAGATGCAGATGAATATGGAATTGACTGTGGAGGTATAGATTGCCCACCTTGTATTATAAATACTATTTGTGCTGGAAATTATACAACAGTTCCAGGACAATGTATACTATCAGGAACTTCCTACAAGTGTGAATCTTCTGCATATAGTATATGGACTGCTTCTAGTGCTAGCTCTGGTTGCCCTATAACTGCAACAAATAAAGCTCCTACTGGAAGAAGTGCTTGCACGGAGATCAATATTTTACCTGAATTCAGCTTTACTGCGGGTACTTATGTTTGGAAAGGAGTAACTTATAATAATTCATTTCAACTTCAAATATGTGGTGGACCAAGCCATAGGGAGTTTAGTATTGAACCAGAAGATATATTAACTCATAACGAATTGTCAAAAACGAATTACGTTGATTATTCTTTATCAAATTCCCCTAACCCTTTCGATAATACAACAAATATTCACTATTTTATTCATGAGCCAATACCGGTAAAAATTGAAATATTTGATATTTTAGGAAAAAAAATAGTTACACTTATAGATGTAATGAACCATCCCTCAGGAGAATTCGACTTACCGTTTGATGGAAGTAATTTAAATCCGGGCATATATATATGTGTGTTTAAAACAGAAGTATATAAGGAAATGAAACGAATGGCAATAATACGGTAATAATGCGATTTCATTAGTCTTAAAAAATACCTATTCTCTTTGATTTTTTTAAGAGGATGCTTCCTTCCTGCTTTTTACTTTTTTTTCGATCAATTCTATCTTTTTAAAATTTTTGTATTTTCATATCTTTAATAATCAATTTATGAAAGTTTATAATAATATTCTTGGCACCATCGGGAACACCCCAATGGTACGTATCAACAATATCACTAAAGATATTAAAGCAACTACCACAACAAAATAATACTCCTTAAGCATATTCAGTCATCCAAAAAAATATACAAATAAGTTCTCATATTGAGAACTTATTTGTATATTTGCCCTACATATAATCATAACTGTATGCACATTGTATCTCGCCCAAGGCTGATTGAATTTTGGGAAAAACACAAAGATGCAGAAACGCCGCTTCGTGTTTGGTTTAAAAAGGTGCAGCAGGCAAAGTGGAATAACATCAATGATCTTAAAAAGGATTTTCCAACAGCAGATTATGTTGGAGATAATCGCATGATCTTTGATATTAAAGGTAATCGATATAGAATAGTTGTCCTTATTTTTTTTGACGGACAAAAAGTATACATCCGTTTTGTCGGAACCCATGCCGAGTATAATAAAATTAATGCTAAGACAAAATAAAATCTGATAAAATGAAAACTATAAAACCAATTCGTACAAAAACAGATTATAAATCTGCTCTCAAAAGAATAGATGAGATCATCGCAAAAAATCCTAAAAAAGGAACATATGAATATGATGAGCTTGATGTGATCGGTACGTTGGTATCTGCATACGAGGATATTCATTATCCGATACATGCACCAAACCCAGTAGAGGCTGTAAAATATATGATGGAGGAAAAAGGCCTTAAACCTAAAGATCTTGTTGCGTATTTTGGTAGTAAAGGTATTGTATCAGAATTTCTAAATTACAAGCGAGGGCTTTCTACACGTGCCATCAAAGCTTTGCATGATGGACTCGGATTACCTTATGAAGTACTTCTTTCTTAGGAATAACTTCAATTACGATCTGTTAAAATTTGTATTTTTACCCCATAATAATTCAATAGGTTATGAAAGTATATAATAATATTCTTGGCACCATCGGGAACACCCCAATGGTACGTATCAACAATATCACTAAAGATATTAAAGCGACAGTTTATGCAAAAATAGAAACCTTTAATCCGGGTAATTCCATTAAAGATCGGATGGCATTGAAAATGATAGAAGATGCTGAGAAAAATGGAAATTTAAAACCGGGAGGAACGATCATTGAAGGTACGAGCGGCAATACCGGTATGGGATTAGCTATTGCAGCAGTTATAAAAGGATATAAATGTATTTTCACATCCACCGATAAACAATCAAAAGAAAAATTTGATGCCCTGCGTGCTTTTGGCGCTGAAGTAATTGTATGCCCTACCAATGTTGACCCTGAAGATCCACGTTCCTATTATTCAGTATCATCTCGTTTGGTAAAAGAAGTTTCTAATTCATGGAAACCCAATCAATATGATAATTTAAGCAATTCACAAGCCCATTATGAAAGTACCGGCCCTGAAATATGGGAACAAACAGAAGGGAAGATAACGCACTTGGTAGTGGGTGTAGGAACAGGCGGCACTATCTGCGGTACAGGAAGATTTTTAAAAGAAAAAAATCCCAACATAAAAATTTTGGGCATTGATACGTATGGTTCTGTATTTAAAAAGTATAAGGAGACCGGCATTTTTGATAAAAATGAAATTTACCCATACGTTACAGAAGGAATAGGTGAAGATTTTTTACCTGCCAATGTTGATTTTAATATCATCGATCATTTTGAAAAAGTAACGGATAAAGACGCGGCTATCATGACTCGTGAGATCACTCGAAAAGAGGCCATATTTGCTGGGAATTCAGCCGGTTCGGCTATGGCAGGATTGTTACAGATGAAAGATATGTTTAAAAAAGGTGATGTAGTGGTTGTTATTTTTCATGACCATGGAACGCGTTATCTTGGAAAAATGTTCAACGATGAATGGATGATGGAAAAAGGTTATTTCGATAAAAAAGGATTAACAGCAAAAGATCTTGTAAATTCTAATGCAAAAGGAGAATTAATTACTATTGATAGTTCCGATACAATTGCAAATGCAGCTCAATTGATGAGTAAAACAGATATTTCACAAATCCCTGTAACCGATGATAAACGTATTGTAGGTTCATTGAATGAAAATTTATTATTTGCAAAAGTGGTAGCTAATCCAGAAATAAAAAATCAAAAAGTGTCGACTATAATGCAACCTGCATTTCCATTTGTAGATATTACAGCACCTATTGATTCACTTTCTACAATGATCAATGCTGAAAACCCTGCTGTATTGGTACGTGATTTTAAATTGGATAAAACGTATATCATTACTCGTTATGATATTATTAATGCGTTGATGAAGTAGTTTTAAACTAGGTTAATTAAGTTGAATAGTTATTCAGGTATAACCGTATTTAAGCAACTTACTCAATTAATTTCTCCAATTAGATGCTTGTATTTACTGACCAACTTCATCGAAAAATAGCACTTTCTTTTCCTCCGAAACGAATCATATCTCTTGTTCCTTCTCAAACCGAATTACTTTATGATCTTGGTGTACGTGATGAAGTAGTAGGTATCACAAAATTTTGTGTACATCCTGAAGAATGGTTTCGAGGCAAAACACGCGTGGGCGGAACGAAAAAATATAACCTTGAAAAAATAAAACAATTACAACCTGATCTAATCATTGGTAATAAAGAAGAGAATGAAAAAGAGCAGATCGAAGAATTAATGAAACATTATCCGGTTTGGATGAGTGATATTTATACTTTAAAAAATGCGTTGAATATGATTGCCTGTATTGGTGCGTTGGTTGATAAAAATGAGGAAGCAACAAATTTGAAACTCCAAATTGAATTAGAATTCAGCCAATTCGTCAATCGTCAATCAACAATCGTCAATCCAAAAGTTGCTTATTTTATTTGGCGAAAACCCTACATGGTTGTAGGAGGTAATACATTTATAAATGAAATGCTTGCAACATGTGGTTTTAATAATGTGTTTGCTTCCGCTAATCTTACACGTTATCCTGAAGTTACAGAACAACAAATCGTTGATGCTCATCCCGAATTTATTTTACTTTCATCAGAGCCTTATCCATTCAAAGAAAAACATGTCGTAGAATTTCAGTCGATTTGTCCTAAAGCCAAAATAATTATTGTTGATGGAGAAATTTTTTCCTGGTACGGTTCCCGCTTATTACAAGCACCGGAATACTTCGAAAAATTGGTTCACTCCTTGAGGTGAATAAAAATAAAAATGCGCTTTTCTACTCGTTAAATTCTTAGTAGCTTTGTAATTAAATATTCAGTAATTATGAGCATTTTCAGGCAAATAAGGCTCTTTTTTATACTTGCCGCATTGTTTTTCTTTTCTTTTACAACTCGTGCCCAAAAAGTAGGTGTAGTCCTTAGCGGCGGTGCAGCCAGCGGTATTGCCCATATCGGTGTATTAAAAGCATTGGAAGAAAATCACATTCCAATTGATTATATCACAGGCACATCAATGGGTGCATTGGTAGGTTCTTTGTATGCAATTGGATATTCTCCCGATCAAATTGAGGCGATAGTTAAAACTGAAAAATTTCAAAATTGGTCGAAGGGAATTGTTGACGAAAAGTTTGCTTACTATTTTAAACGCAGTGATGACAATGCCTCTTGGATCACCTATCCGCTTTCACTTGATTCAACTTCTACAATTGTAAGTACGTTTCCTACAAATTTAATTTCACCCATTGCAATGGATTTTGGAATGATGGAACTTGTCGGAGCCGCTGCTGCCGCAGCGGGATATAATTTTGATAGTTTATTTATTCCTTTTCGTTGTGTGGCATCAGACGTAGAAAAAAAAGAATCAGTGGTTTTAAAAAAGGGTGATCTTGCACAAGCTGTGCGAGCTTCCATGTCCTATCCGTTTTATATAAAACCAATTATGGTTGATGGGAAATTATTGTTTGATGGCGGGTTGTATAATAATTTCCCTTCCAATGTAATGTATCAAGATTTTTTTCCGGATTTTATGATCGGCAGTAATGTTAGCGGGAACAATCCGCCACCCGGTGAAGACAATATATTGTCGCAAATACGCTGTATGTTACAAAGCAAATCAAATTATAATATTCTGTGTGAAGGAGGAGCTATTATTGAGCCCCGGACTGATGTGGGGCTTTTTAATTTTAATAATGTTCAACCCCTTATTGATAGTGGTTATACCGCAGCAATGCGTCAAATGGATTTTATCAAACAATACGTAGAGCGAAGAACAAATTCTGTTGAACTTAGTATTAAGCGAATTAATTATAAAGGCCAGACGCCTAAACTGATTTTTGATAATATATATATTGAAGGTTTAAATAAAAAACAATCAGAGTACGCACGAAAAGTTTTGCGTCATAAAAATAAACAGGTAAGCATGGAAGATATCAAAGAAGGATATTTTCGATTGGCATCCGACAATAAAATAAAAAATATTTATCCGATAGCGAAATTTAATCCTCAAACAGGTTACTACGATCTCTACTTACGAATTAAAAAAGAGCATGACCTCATTACTTATTTTGGAGGTAATTTTTCTAATCGCCCGATAAGTGAAGGGTATATTGGTTTACAATACAATTATCTCGGTAGGTTTGCAAGTGGTATTATGGGTAACGCTTATTTCGGTAAGTTGTATAATTCCGTACAAATTAAAACACGTTTTGATTTTCCTTTTAAAACACCGCTTTATATTGAGCCGGACCTCACATGGAACAAATGGGATTATTACAAAAGCAGCAGCGCTTTTTTAGGTGATGTAAGGCCTGCGTACTTAATTCAAACCGAGGAATATGGGGATATGAATCTTGGCTTCCCGACCGGAAAAAAAGGCCGTGTTGTTGGTGGGATAGGGGGGGGCCGTATTACAGATAGATATTATCAAACAGCTAAATTTATGCAACAGGATACCGCTGATAGAACCGACTTTGATGTGTTTACAGCGCAAGCATATTACGAAATAAATACACTTAACCGAAAACAATATGCTAATCAGGGAGAATATTTGAATTTTAAAATACGTTACGTAAATGGTTTTGAAATAAATATTCCCGGATCCACTTCTACGGATACAGTTGACAGATTTGTAAATCATCACGAATGGGCTGTTCTTAAATTAACAGGTGAACGTTATTTTAATCGCAGAGGAACGTTGAAAGTAGGTTTGTTTGGCGAAGGAGTGTATTCCACGCAAACGTTGTTTCATAATTATACCTCCAGTATTCTTTCTACCGCCTCGTTTCAGCCAACACCGGATAGCAAAACTATTTTTTTAGAAAATTATCGTGCACAAAAATATGTGGCAGGAGGAATAAAATTTGTAGTAAATATTCGTAAAACAATTGAGTTACGCATGGAGGGCTATATTTTTCAACCCTATCAGGCACTTGTTAAAACAGCTGACCTGCAAACAACTTATGGTAAACCATTCGCATTGCAACATTATATTGGTACCGGAGCAATTGTATGGCATACACCTGTTGGGCCGATGAGTTTAAGCGTAAATTATTATGATCAGGTAAAAGATCCATTTTCTATACTTTTCCATTTCGGATATATACTATTTAATAAACGCGCCCTTGAATAATAAAAAAGACATACGCGCACTTTCACAGGATGAACTAAAAACTATTTTCATTGAAAATGGTGATGAGGCATTTCGTGCTAAACAAGTATACGAATGGCTTTGGAAAAAATCTGCTCGCACATTTGATGAGATGACTAATTTGTCAAAAGCTACTCGTGATTTATTAAACACTCATTTTGTTATCAACGCTGTAATAGTGGATGATATGCAAGTGAGTAAGGATCGTACTATTAAAAATGCGTTTAAATTATACGATAATAATATTGTAGAAGGTGTTTTAATTCCCAGTAATACACGAATGACAGCTTGTATTTCTGTTCAGGTTGGTTGTAGCTTAACATGTAAATTCTGTGCAACCGGGCGATTAGAACGTTTACGTAATTTGAATGCGGATGAAATTTATGACCAAGTAGTTTTGATAAAAAAACAAGCCGAAGAAAAATACAATACACCTCTTACAAATATTGTTTACATGGGAATGGGTGAGCCATTGCTGAATTATAAAAATATGATGGAATCCGTTTCTAAAATTACTTCTCCGGAAGGGTTAAACATGTCGCCACAACGAATAACAGTGAGTACCGCAGGGGTTGCAAAAATGATCATGAAATTAGCAGATGATAATGTAAAATTTAATTTAGCTTTATCCTTACACGCTGCCAACGATGAAAAACGAAATCATATTATGCCGATCAATGAAACAAATACATTAGCTGTGTTGGCAGAAGCGTTAAAATATTTTTACGAAAAAACAGGAATACGGGTAACCTATGAATATATTGCATTTAAAGATTTTAACGACAGTTTACAAGATGCAAAAGAGTTGGCGGAATTTTGTAAACACATCCCTTGTAAAGTAAATATTATTGAATACAATACCATTGATGATGGAGAATTTCAGCAAACAACTCCTGAACGATTGGATGCGTTTGCAAATTATTTAGAAAGTAAAAATATTATTGTAAATGTTAGAAGAAGCAGAGGTAAAGATATTGATGCTGCTTGTGGACAACTCGCGAATAAAAATAAAGAAGGGTTTATAAAACGAAAAATGAAAGTGATAAAATAATTTGAAAATTTGAAATTGTGCTAATTTGAAAATGTACAATCGAGAAAATTTAATATGACAGTAAAAGAAATAAAAGCGCCTATCGAAAAGGAAATGGAGAATTTTGAATTGAAGTTTAAAACTTCAATGAAAAGTTCAGTTCCATTGCTTGATAAGATCACGCATTATATTGTAAAACGTAAAGGAAAACAATTACGTCCTATGTTTGTTTTTTTGTCGGCAAAAATATGTGGTGAAATGAATGAGTCAACTTATCGTGCAGCTTCATTGATAGAGCTATTACATACTGCTACGTTAGTGCATGATGATGTAGTGGATGATTCCAATGAACGTAGAGGTTTTTTTTCTGTGAATGCTCTTTGGAAAAATAAGATCGCAGTTTTGGTCGGCGATTTTTTATTGTCAAAAGGGCTATTACTTTCAATTGATAATAAAGATTTTTATTTATTAGGTTTGGTGTCAAAGGCGGTACGTGAAATGAGCGAAGGCGAACTTTTGCAAATTGAAAAAGCTCGTAAATTAGATATTGATGAAGCCGTTTACTTTGATATTATCAAGAAAAAAACGGCATCACTTATTGCTTCTTGTTGCGCTTGTGGTGCGGCTTCTGTAACTACCGATGAAAAAATAATTGAACAAATGCGTGCCTTTGGCGAAGCCGTTGGTATCGCATTTCAGATAAAAGACGACCTTTTTGATTATGGTGACGGATCAGATATTGGTAAACCAACAGGCATTGATATTAAAGAAAAAAAAATGACTTTGCCCTTGATCTATGCGTTAAATAAATCCTCATTTATTGATAAAAGGCGGATTATTAATATTGTAAAAAATAATAATAATGACCCGAAAAAAGTAGCTGAAGTTATTGATTTTGTTATTAAAAGTGGGGGAATTGAATATGCATCCACTCAAATGAATGAATATAAGAATAAAGCATTAACCCTTCTTTCAAATTTTTCGGATTGCGCTTCAAAAACATCTTTATACGAATTAGTAAAATATACAACGGAACGAAAAAACTAATTTATGAAAATACGTATCTTAATTCTGATGATAAGTTTCAGCTTATTTTCATGTGGAAGTAAAAATCTACCAAAATCTGAAGTTACTGAAACTAAAGCAGCTAAGCAGGACACAATAGTTTCTACATTTAGATTAACCGATGAAAAAGATACGGTGCAAAATGGAGAAGAAATAAAATACCATAAAAATGGAGCGATACGGATCCGCGGCATGATGAAAGACGGAAAACGTAATGGAGTTTGGAGAAGTTGGTATGAGGATGGTACCCAATGGAGTGAAACAACATTTAAAGAAGGAAAAAAAACCGGGCCAACCATTACCTGGTATGAAACCGGCAAAAAACGTTACCAAGGATTTTATAAGGATGATCAGCAAAGCGGGGAATGGATGTATTGGGATGAGAATGGAAAATTTATAGAGGCACAAGGTTTCGGAATAAAATAAGTGTGCAATAATTGCCGATTAAATAATTAACATATTTAAAACCCTTCTTCTTTCCATATATAAGATCTTGTTAACACATTATAATAAGCTATTTTCTCAGCCGTTTTAAATTTTAAAACATTCCCATTATACTTTGTGATCTCATCTATCTCACACGCCACTATTAATGTTCCTGATAGATCTATCAATCCTGATTTGTCGCCATTTGTTACCAAACATAATCCATTTACAAAACTATCGGCTTTATCAAATAAAAAATCAACAGCCATTTTTCCATTGCGATTAATAAAACCAAACTTATCATTCTTGCTTATTTTTGCAATGCAATCATTAAAACCGGAAACTGTTTGATACATATACGGTATTTGTAATTTCATTTTTATATCAATAAATCCCCATTTGTCTTTACGTTGAACCGCCGCCAATCCTTCATGGAAAGGTTCAATGCGGTCGAAATCTTTTGTAGTAACATATTTTCCTGTTTTGTCTATCAATCCTTGTTTTTTATTTTTTTCAGCAATTGCAAATCCATTTTTAAATACCAACTGTTTTCCATTGTAATTATAATCGATAGGAATGATCAATGTTCCGTTCTCATCCGCAAAGCCATATTTATTTTCTTTTATCACCATTACCATGCCTTCGGAAAATTCGCCAAAGAAATCATATTCGCAAGTTAACACCAAGTCCCCATTTTTATTGACCATGCCAAACTTTTTTAATGATTTAACTTTTGCTAGGCCGTTTTTAAAATTGCCAACCCAATCATATTTGCAAGGAATAACAATGGTGCCGGAAGCATTCATAAACCCGCTTTGTCCGCCGAATTCAACTGATGCAAGGCCTTCTGAAAAATCACCAGCTTTTGTATAAATAATAGGTATCACCGGATTTCCGGTTTCGTTTATGAATCCATATTTCCCATCTTTTGTAACAGCAGAAAGGCCCTCATAGAATTCGGAAATTTCATCGTAATCGAAAGGCGTTATTAATTTTCCATTTCTATTAATGACACCGTATTTATTATTTTGTTTAACAATAGAAAAACTAGACTTAAAAGGCTCTACCTCTTCATAAATAAAAGGAATTATCAACTTACCCGCTTTATTGATAAATCCTGATTTACCATTTAAACCGCATTCCGCAAGTCCTTCTGAAAAATCCTCCACCCATTCATAAATACATGGAATGAACAAATGGCCGGTGGTATCGGCAAATCCCCATTTCCCTGCTTCACGGGCAGGAAACAATTGGGTTTGTGATAATTTAATATCCTGATCTACCATATCCATAAAAGGATAATCTGGAAAATCTTTTTTAAATTTTATGAATGATCCTGTTTTATAATCAGTAGTATAAATACTATAAATAACATGCCAGGCTATCTCTACATTATGATTGCCGGGATATTTTTTTATAAAAGTATGATATTCAGAAATCGTCCCATTTGTAGTGGATAAAGTATAAATAGAATTTTCTGCATCATTAATGAACGGGCTTTTTGGTTCCTGCGTAACAAATTTTTCAAATTCCCCTATGGTATTATTTTTTGTTGATGACTGAAAAAATGTTGAAGCATAGCGCTCCTGAGCCTCATGTATTTCCTTAGCCAAAGGATAATTCTCAATAAATTGTTTGTATGCCTGATAAGTGTCTGATTTTTTTGCGTTGTTATAGACTAAGCTATTTCGCAGGTTAATAGCATCGAAACATTCAGGAGCAGTAATATAATGTTCAATAAATTTATTTAACTCTTCAATGTTGTTATAGCTTTTATATGCTTCATATGCCTGGTGATGTATCAGATTTTTTAATGAATCAATAGTAACTTGGGATAAATTAAATTTAGAAAAGTAGGTTTTATTTTTTGCCTTTAATGCCTTAAATGCATTGTCTGATCTGATAATATATTTATATGCACTATCAATGTTTGAAAATGGGTTGTCAGTTCGATAAAAAATAATGCCTAAACCATATGCCGCTGCGGCTGGATCTTTTTTTAGTGTTTTTTCAAACAATCGCTTGGCTTCAAAATAATTGTAAACTTTAAGCGCCTGAAAAGCTTTTGTGATTTTATTTGCATTGAGAGGATTGAAAACAATCAATGATATTAAAAATAAAATCATTTTAATTTTTAACATAGAAACAATATAATTTTCTGTAAAATTACTAATATCAGTTCAATTTATTTATTTCTTATGAGGCGAATATTTTAATTGTATTTTTGTTTCTTTAAAAAGTTAATTCATGTTTTCAAAAGGACAAATTATTTTTGCGCTCTTATTTTTTATCGTTTTTGTTATTTGTATAACATGGGCATACCGCAGCGACAAACAAAAAAATAAAACCATCTTTAAAGGGAGTTATAAAGTATTGATATTTGTACTTTTTGTATTTTTTGCTCTGTATGGCATTGTTAAATTAAAGCACCATTTTCATTAAGTGTTCAATAACCGGATTTATTAAAAAAATACTACTTTAAATTTGGAGATTGCGTCCATAATTTCTATATATTTGTGGGCAGGATTCAAATTACTAGAATTCAAATGAAAAAAATATTTTTATTATCGGTTATTGTTTGTCTCTCTCTAAGTAACGTCTTAGCAGCTGTTCTTGTTATAGAAGGCAAATATCAGGATAAAAATTTATATGTTCAGAATGGATATGCTGGTAATGGCGTGGGTTTTTGTACGTATGAAGTAACCGTTAATGGACAAACATCAACAGATGAAGTAAATTTAAGTGCTTTTGAAATTGATTTTACCGCCTTTCAACTCAAACCGGGAACACCTGTGATAGTTGAAATTAAGCATAAAGACGATTGTACCCCTAAAATCCTAAACCCTGAAGCATTAAAGGCAAAAGCAACTTTCGAGATAATAACCATCAATATCGATAAAAAAGGTTTGTTGAGCTGGATAACAAAAAATGAAATAGGTATCTTGCCTTATATTATAGAACAATTTCGCTGGAATAAATGGACCCGTGTAGGTGAAGTACAAGGTGGTGGTAATATGGATAAAAACTCATATTCATTCCAAACAACGGCACATTCCGGCGAAAATAAATTTCGTGTAAAACAGGTTGGTTATGAAGCAATTGCTAAAATGTCAAATAATGTAACATTTATTTCTACCATTAGCCAGCCGACTTATGCAATGGATAAAAGCACAGATAATATAGAATTTTCGATCGAAACCATGTATGAAGTATACGATGCCTACGGAAATATTATTAAACGTGGATATAGCACAGAGTTGAATATCACTAACCTTACAAAAGGGAGTTATTATTTATATTATGATAATATAATGACAGATTTTAAGAAATAATATTTTTTGATTCTTCCACTACAACATTTAATTCACTTATCATCATCGCGGTTGCTCCCCACACAGTTAAATCTTCTATTTCATAATAGGGGGTTTTTATTTTATGGCCGCTACTCTGTGTAATTATTTTTTCAGATCTGATGGCTGTATTGTTTAATTGAAACAGATCCACCGTGATAATTTTTTGAACTTCATATTCATTAATTATAAAATCGGGTAGTGTATTTATATAACCAATAAAAGGTGTTACTAAAAAATTACTAGGTGTAATATAAATATCCGTGAGTTTGCCGATAATTTCAATGTGTTCAGGGTGAATACCTATCTCTTCCTGGGTTTCCCGTAAAGCGGTGTGTTTTAGATGAATGTCTGTTTCATCAAATTTTCCGCCCGGAAATGCCACCTGTGCGCTATGAACGCCTGTATATGCAGTACGTTGAATTAATAGCGTGTGAATATTTTTCCCGACCGGAAAAAGTAAAATTAATACCGCACTTTTTATAGGTTTTAAATGTTGGGTAAGTGCTTGTGTGATTTTTTGACGTGTAATGGGAGCCATCAAAAATTGCACTTCTTCTCCCGGTAATGACTGCTGCAAGCGGATCTTTAATTGCTCAATAAAACGAACAAACATAATATAAGAGTTTAAAGAAAGCAAATATACGGCATTACCTTCATCCTTGCCCGAACGAATAAATTCGCTCATTCATATGTCAATTACATAATTTGGTTAATTTCGTAGCTACAATTACCCGCAATGAAAAAAGCCATTTCGTTTATTCGTCATAGTCATCCCGAAATATACAAAGGCATATTAATTATTATAGCCATTGCTGCCATTGTATCTGTTTTTCCAAAACAAGGGAAATTCAAATACGAATTTCAAAACCTAAAAGGAAAACCTTGGTATCATGAAGACCTGATTGCGCCCTTTGATTTTGCGATTAAAAAATCCAATGAAGAATTGGCAGGGGAAAAAGAAGGTGTAATTAAAAATACAAAAACCTATTTCAGGTTTGATAAGTCCATTGTAAAAGCCAAAAAAGAAACACTAGCAAAGGAGTTCGAAAATAAATGGTCAGCCCAAAATGATAATAAAAATAAAAAAATAAAGGAAAAAACAGTTGCGCTGTCGAATAAAATACTTGATTCCATTTATCGTAAAGGAATTATTGAACCAGAAGATATTATTGAAAATAAATCAACTGATTATTCAATATATGTATTGTATAACAATGTTGCTGAAGAATATGAATTGAATGATTTTTATACAATTCAATCGGCATACACCTACATACAGGAGCAACTCAAAAAAAACGAAAATTCTGTTGATACAAAATTTATTCTACCATTATTGGAAAACTGTATTGCTTATACTATTTTTTATGATAAAGCCACTTCTGAAAAAATACTTAAACAAGCCATTGATGATATTTCACCTTCCCGTGATATAATTTTAAAAGATCAAAGTATTATTTCCAAAGGGGAAATTATTGACGCCAAAAAGTTCCAGATCCTGGAATCATTAAAATCGGAATACGAAGAACAATCGGGCGGAACAGGCAATTACTTTTTTATTTTACTTGGCCAAATTATAATTATTGTTTCCTGCTTAGCTGTATTGATTGTTTTTCTGATGTTTTTTAGAAAAGATATATTTTTGAATAATGCCAAGATCACTTTTATTCTTTTCTTGATCATTCTGCAAGTATTGATGGCACAATTAGCAATAAACAGTCAACCATTTAGTATATATATATTGCCATTTTGTATTTTGCCAATTATTATCCGTGCTTTTTATGATACACGTGTCGCCTTATTTGTGCATCTGGTAACAGTGCTCATTATTTCATTTTTAGCTCCTAACCGTTTTGAATTCGCGTTTATCCAGTTATTGGGAGGAATGGTTGCTATTTTCAGTATTGTGAATATGCGCAATCGTTCACAAATTTTTATTTCAGCGATCCTCATATTTTTAACGTATAGCATTGCATATATTGGTATCACTATCATTCAGGAAGGCGGTAATGATATTATTACTTGGTTGGATTTTGTATGGTTTGGTGTGAGCGCAATGCTTACTTTATTTTCTTATCCATTGATCTTTATATTTGAAAAATTATTTGGATTTACTTCTGATGTATCCTTACTCGAATTATCTGACACGAACGGAAAATTATTACGCGAACTCGCGTCACGCGCTCCCGGTACATTCCAGCATTCATTGCAGGTTGCAAATATCGCCGAAGAAGCTATTTATACTATTGGCGGGAACGCCTTGTTAGCCCGCACAGGCGCATTGTATCATGATATCGGTAAAATGGACATGCCGATATTTTTTATCGAAAACCAGGTTAGCGGAATAAACCCGCATGAAGATATGAGCTTTGACGAAAGCGCAGCTATGATCATCAGTCACGTGATCAAAGGAATTGAAATTGCCAAAAAACATAATTTGCCTGAACAGATTATTGATTTCATTCGCACACATCATGGGACTACCATGACAGCTTATTTTTACCGTTCATTTCAAAATGCTTTTCCCGAGGAAAAAATTGATGAAAATAAATTTCATTACCCCGGTCCGATTCCTTTTTCTAAGGAAACAGCTGTATTAATGATGGCAGACTCAGTAGAGGCCGCATCACGCAGTTTAAAAAAATACGATGCGGAAAGTATTGACAGCTTGGTGGAGAAGATCATCAATACGCAAATTGAACAAGATCAATTTATTAATGCCGATATTACTTTCAAGGATATCAATACATTGAAAAAAATATTTAAGAAAAAGATCATGAATATATATCACGTTCGCGTTGAATATCCAAGATGATTGTTATCGTACATTTACACTTATTGAATTTCCTTATTTTTGATAAATGCAAAAAAAATTTGTAACCAACCTTGCTTTTATGCTTTTCATGAATTTATTCATAAAAAGTATTTATATTTTGGGTTTTGACAGGGCAGTTCAAAATGAAGTTGGCGCTGCCAGCTATGGTATTTATTTTGCCATTTTTAATTTTTCATTTATTCTCACCATCATTCTCGATTTCGGGATCACCAATTTTAACAATAAAAATATAGCTCAAAATAATCATTTACTTACCAAACATTTTTCTGGGTTATTCACTTTAAAATTAATACTGGCAGTTATGTACATTTTGGTGGTTATTATCTCCGGCTTATTGATCGGTTATGATGCCCGTTTGATGAAACTATTGCTGGTACAAGGTTTTAATATGTTTTTGCTGTTTTTTATTAATTATCTGCGTTCCAATTTAGCGGGCCTGCATTTGTTTAAAACGGATGCTATTGTTTCTGTTTTAGACCGTACTGTTTTAATTATATTATGCAGTATAATGCTAAAGATGGATGTGTTGAAAGATCCTGCAGGTGAAGGCATTATGTATTTTGTGTATGCTCAAACATGTTCTTATCTGATAAGCGCGATAACTGTTTTTGTCATTATTTTATATAAAACACATACATTCAAATTAAGCTGGAATTGGGCGTTTTCATTAATGATCCTCAAAAAAAGCCTTCCCTTTGCCATTCTCACATTGTTAATGTCTTTTTATAACAGAATAGATTCTGTTATGATAGAACGGATGTTACCCGATGGTGATGTGCAATCAGGTATTTATGCGCAAGGATTTCGTTTATTGGATGCCACCAATATGATCGCCTTTCTAACTGCAGGCATGCTATTGCCCATTTTTTCCCGTATGTTAAAATATAAGGAATCTGTGGAACCATTGGTAAAACTGGTAAGTACACTCTTACTTACCGCAGCTATTGTAATAGGAGTAGGGTGCGTTTTTTATAGTACAGAATTAATGACAATGCTGTATCCAAAACAGGAAACAATGTCTTCTGAAATATATAGTGAGCATTTGCAGGAATCCTCTAAAATATTCGGTTTACTGATGTTGAGCTTTATCGCGGTATCCACAACCTATATTTTCGGAACATTGCTTACCGCTAATGGAAACATGAAGCAGCTCAATATAATGGCAGCTTTTGGTATGGTATTAAATATTTCGCTCAATCTGGTACTCATTAAAAAATTTGAAGCTTTTGGTTCAGCGATATCCAGTATGATCACTCAATTTTCAACCGCCATTATCCAAGTGATCATTGCCCAACGCATGTTTAAATTTAAAGTCAATTACAGGTTAATATACACGCTTATAATGTTTGCAATTGGCATTATCGCTATAAATTACGGCTCAAAAATGCTTCATTCTAATTGGATAATAAATTTTGTTTTTATGATAGGGGCCTCCGGCTTATGGGCATTTATTTCCGGAATAATAAGCCTCAAATCCATTTTCCGACTGTTGAAATATGGGTAAAACGCTGTTTTTCCATTATTTAAGTTAGGCTTTATTAACATGCTGGATCCTTTGCTATTTAAAAAATGGAAAAAAAGCCCTGTTAATTGTTTGATTTATTAGATAAAGTATTATTTTTGGACATTCTTTTAGTTTCTGGTTAATAGAATGTAATATATAACATCATTAAAAACACATTTGAAATGAGATTGAAAAGTATCAAATTTAGAAATGCAGTATCGTGGTTCGCAATTGTTGCATTATTTACAGCAGGTTGTGGCGGGGATAACAAAAAAGATAGTGATGATCTACCACCTGTTGATAGTACACAAAGCGCCATTGTAAACGTAAATGGGGAGATTTTTAGTATTCCTTCACCTATACAAACTGCTTTCCTAATCAAGAACAGCGGAGCGACCTACAATAAGGATATTTTAAATGCTGCTAATAAATCGGCCCAATATGCTACAAATTTTTCTAAAGCGTTGAACCTTGGTATTTATGGCGCTGATCTGGGTTATGTAACAATTTACGACCAAACACAGGATGCTATCGGTTATCTTAATTCAGCTAAAAAATTAGCTGATGAATTAGGTGTTTCCGGTGCTTTTGATACAAAAACACTGGAGCGTTTTCAGAAAAATTTAGGCAATAAAGATTCCATGCTTCTATTGGTAGGCGTTGCATATCATTCAAGCGACGCATATTTAAAGAACAATGACCGCAGCGATGTTAGCGCACTGGTGCTTGCAGGCGGTTGGATCGAAAGTTTATATTTTGCCACCAATGTGTATAAAACAAAATCAAATGAAGATGTAAAACGCAGAATAGCGGAACAAAAATCATCATTGCAAAGTTTGATCAAATTATTGACCCAATATTACAGTCAGCCTGAATACACTGAATTCATTGATAATTTGAACGACCTTTCAACAGTATTTGATGGTGTTGAGTTTAAATATACCTACGAAAAACCTACAACTGACGCTGAAAAGAAAGTAACGACCATCAATAGCAAAACAGCTGTAAAAATTTCTCCTGAGCAAATTGAGTCGATCACACAAAAAATTAAATCTATTAGGTCTCAGATCGTAGGATAATTTGATATTCAACATTTAATAAAATAGATAACAGAAAATGAAAAAACGGATTTTAAAATTGCTGGTAGTACTTGGTGGGTTAATAACGGCTAATAGTATGATGGCACAAATTAACGATACAGTTGCCAATGCATGCGCCAAACATCTTGAACACGACTTTATATCTGATGGACAACAATACCGTGCATTATTAATGAATGCAGATGAAACAGCTGAGTTTCATACCACACTTTATGGCGGAACATTATACCGTATTGCAGCATGCAGCGGTTTAGCCGATGGTAATCTTGTTTTTTCAGTATATGATACGGAAAGAAATTTATTGTTCACCAACAGTGAATTTAAAAATGCACCTTACTGGAATTTTAAAATTAATAATACCATTGATTGTATAATTGAAGCGAAATTAGACAGCGGGGCACAAGGTTCTGGAAGAGCAGTAGTATTGATAGGATTTAAACAACAAAAATAAATAGATTGTCATTTTTGGGAAAGGCATTAATTACTGCGGTATTAATGTCTTTTTTTTTAGGTATGCTCAAAAAATATATTTAAATTTTAGTGCTATACATGGATCAGTCTATGTATACTTCTCGATATATTTCGCTGCGATTCGGTACTACCATTGACGTATTATTATAGAATATTGATAATCAAGAAGATATGAATACGTCATCAAATATTATTTTTTCCTTTTTTAAGGGAATTACCCCTCAAAGTGACCATTAGTGCTGTCATTATGATGGGGCATCCCGTTTTTGAGAGGGATGTGTATAGAAAGCGGGGAGAAATAACAATTATATTATCATTGAATAAAATTTATAGCTTCTTAATTTTTAAGAAATGAGTGAACGGATATTAAAGGCCTTGATGCAAATGTTTGCAATTATTGCTAGAGTTGATGGCATTAATGACAACGGACGATTGATCGTTCAGTCGTTCTTAAAACAACAATTAAATCAAGAGCTAGTTGATCAATACCTTGCCATATTTGACGAATTTTTAGAAGCGCATCATCAGGTAATAAAAAAGAAAGATGGTACAGCAAAACGTACATCACTTAATTCAGTTAAAGTTTTAAAAATTTGCACGCAAATAAATGCTGAGCTTACACAAGTACAAAAAGTAGTTGTGTTGCTTCGTTTGATTGAATTTATTAATTCCAATGCGGAAATTGCTGAACAGGAATTAGAATTTGTTACCACTGTTGCCGAAACATTTAATATTGATGACGCGGAGTTCAAGAGTGCTATGCAGTTTGTTCATGCCAATGCTGACAGTGTTCCCGACTCTTCAAAAATTTTAGTGATCGATAACAATACATCACACAATTTTAAAGAAGCTAAACATATTTTTGCCGAAGGTGTTATCGGGCAAACCCGCATATTATGGATTCCCAGTGTAAACATGTACGTCTTGCTTTATTTCGGCAAAAGCGATCTGTATCTCAATGGCCAAAGCTTAACACAAGGCAAAGTATTTATTTTAACTCCAGGCTCATCCTTGCGTAGCTCAAAAGTAAAACCGGTTTATTATAGCGATATTTTAAGCGCCTTTATGAGTGATACTTCTAAAGCCAAAGTATCATTTGTAGTACAAAATCTGGAATACAAATTTAAAGGCGGCAAGCTCGGTTTACGCGATATTAATTTTAGTGAAGATTCCGGTAGACTCATTGGTATCATGGGGGGATCGGGTGCTGGTAAATCCACATTGTTAAATGTATTGAACAGCAATGAGATACCAAGCGGGGGTTCTGTAAAGATCAACGGAATAAATATTCATACTGAACAAGATAAAATAGAAGGTGTGATAGGCCATGTTTCACAGGACGATCTATTGATAGAGGAACTAACTGTTTTTCAAAACCTTTTTTATAACGCCAAACTTTGTTTCGGAAATAAGAATGATAAAGAGGTTACCCAAATGGTGACGGATGTTTTAACCAGCATAGGATTGATCGAAACCCGTGACCTGAAAGTTGGCAGCCCTTTAGAAAAAACTATTTCAGGCGGACAACGTAAACGGTTGAACATTGCGCTGGAGTTAATTCGTGAACCTTCTGTATTGTTTGTTGATGAGCCCACATCAGGACTTTCGTCACGTGATTCGGAAAATATCATGGACTTACTGAAAGAGCTTGCACTGAAAGGTAAACTGGTATTCGTGGTTATTCATCAGCCATCATCCGATATTTTTAAGATGTTTGATAAGCTGATGATATTGGATGTAGGCGGTTATCCGATCTATTATGGCAATCCTGTTGATTCGGTTATTTATTTTAAAACAGTTGTTAATCATGTTAACAGCAATGAAAGTGAGTGTATTGAATGCGGTAACGTAAATCCCGAACAGGTATTTAATATTATTGAATCCAAGGTATTGGATGAGTATGGTAACATTACACGTAACCGTAAAGTATCTCCGGCAGAATGGAACGGACAGTACAAAAAAAAGATCGAGAAAAAAATACCGGATGCAGGTACGATCACTGAAATACCTGAAAGCACCTTTAAAATCCCCAATAAATTTAAGCAATTCAAGGTATTCATAACGCGCGATGTATTATCAAAATTAACCAACAAACAATACCTTTCCATCAATTTGTTGGAAGCCCCTGTATTAGCATTTATACTGGCTTACTTTATAAAATTTGTGAACTTGGATTTGTCAAATAAAGTAGGATACACATTTAGGGAAAATGAAAATATTATTATTTACATGTTTATGGCAGTGGTTGTTGCTCTGTTTATAGGACTTACAGTGAGTGCAGAAGAAATTATCCGCGACCGCAAAATTCAGAAACGGGAATCATTTCTGAATTTAAGTAAAGGAAGTTATATCTGGTCGAAGATAATTATCATGTTTACTTTATCCGCCATTCAAGCCATTTTATTTATATTGGTTGGTAACTATGTACTTGAAATAAGAGGTATGATTGGCCCATATTGGCTTTTATTATTCAGCACATTTTGTTTCGCAAATATGCTTGGGTTAAATATTTCGGCAAGTTTTAATTCAGCGGTAACTATTTATATTTTAATTCCTCTCCTTATTATCCCGCAATTATTATTTAGTGGAGTAATGGTAAAATTTGACAAATTAAACCCGATCATTACTTCACAAAAAGTAGTTCCTATTGTGGGAGATATGATGGCATCACGTTGGGCATTTGAAGCACTTGCTGTAAAGCAGTTTAAGGACAATGAAGTAACGAGGAAAACATACAAGTTTGATAAAGCGTTAAGTATCGCTACTTACAAAAAAGACTATTGGTTGCCGGGTATTATATCGAAATTAGATAATTGTGATAATAATTATAAAAAACCGGAGAGCAGGCAAGAAGTGGAAGATGCGTTGAAAATGATTAAGAACGAAATAGGTAAGGAGTTAAAAGTTTTGGGAAATGAAAAATTAAAATGCGATGGCTTAGAAAGTTTGACATATAAAAAATATAGTTCTACGGTTTCTACTGAAATTCGTGAATTCTTAAACGCATTAAAAAGCAGTTATTTGAAAAATTTCAAATATGCAAGTGGATTAAAAGATCAGGCAATTAGCGCGCTTAATAAAGACAGCACATTACGCGTTAAATTTTTAAAAGATAAAGATGATTACGAAAATGAAAGCTTGCGCGATTTAGTAGTAAACCGCAACACCCCATACCGTATTCTGGATTTAGACGGAGCGTATGTACAAAAAATAGACCCCATCTATTTGGACCCGGTAGATTCTGATTTTGGCCGCGCTCATTTTTTCGCGCCACGCAAAAAATTCTTAGGCAGGTATTATGATACGTATTGGATGAATTTATGTGTGATATGGATAATGTCGCTTATACTTGGTATTACTCTGTATTTTGATGTACTCAAAAAATTCATTAATTTCTTGGAAAATATTTTCAGTAGAATAGGAGGGAAGAAGTAGTTAAAGAAAAATATCTTTAATAAAAAAAGTTTAGCGAATTTGCTGAGCTTTTTTTATTTTTTATCAGTAGATTTATAATATATTATACCAATTATATTTATTAAACAGTCCAATTTAATTCTGAAAAAACATATTCAAATCCACACGTTTTTTTTATCCCTTCATTAGTCAGCTTTTG
>JBBSPS010000008.1:0-39707 GCA_038258655.1 Bacteroidia bacterium | reverse complement strand
TAGAATTTGCAGAAGATTTTTCACACTACAAAACAGGCGATGAATTTTTTGGTTCGCTCGTTACCTACATAGCCAACAAAATAAATCTTGATTATGTATTCATTGGTGAGTTAACAGAAAAAGAAAATAATTATTTTACAATTAAAACTTTTGCCTTAGCAAATCGGGGCAAGCTCGTTCCCAACATTGAATATCCTTTGCCAGATGGACCTTGTGAGCAGGTGACACGAGGCACAGTTTATAATTATCCCAATCAATGCAGAATAACTTTTCCAAAAAATGAAACCCTCGTGCAGTTTAATGTAGAAGGGTATGTGGGTTATCCTTTATTTAACAACGATGGAAATGCAATTGGCTTAGTGGCAGTTATGCATGAAAAAGAAATTTTAAATCCTGAATATGTTTCAGCACTTTTAAAAATAGTTGCCAAGCGGGCCGAGTATGAAATGGAACGAAATAAAACCACCTACCAACTTCACATACAAAATGAAACCTTCCAGCAGGCGGAAGAAAGTTCCATGCAGGGTAGCTATTCATTTAACTTAACCACAGGCAAATTAACTTTCTCTGATAATTTATACCGGTTGATAGGATATTTGCCAAACGAATTTGAACCTTCGTTAGAAGAATTTAATAGGCATGTGCATCTGGATGACAAGGATTATGTGACACAGGCAACACAAAAAGTTTTACAAAGCAAAACGGCTGATGAATGGCACTACCGGATGAATACCAAAACTGGAACAGTCATAAATATAAAAGGAACCGTAAGATTTATAGAATCAGGCGATGAACAATTATTAGTAGGAACCTTGCAGGATGTAACAAAAGAATTTGAACTCAACAAAGAATTGCTGGAAAAAGAAGAATATCGTAAGCAGATAATCAACAATGCCCCCGATGCTGTTATTGTAATTAACGAAAAAAATAGTATTACCTTATGGAACCCTAAAACTGAAGAAATATTTGGGTGGAAAGCCGAAGAAGTATTAGGATTGGATTTAACCAATACCATCGTTCCGCATCAACATCGCGAAGCACACAGGGAAGGAATGAAACGCTTTTTAAAAACAGGCGAAGCACGTGTTTTAAATAAAACTTTAGAACTTACAGCACTTAATAAAGAAGGGAAAGAGTTGCCTATATCACTTACTATTTCGCAGGCAACGCAGCAGGGAAATAAATTGTTTATTGCCTTTATCAGAGACATCACTCTTGAAAAACAAAACAAAGAAGAATTAATTGTTAAATCAAAGCAATTGGAAGAAGTGAATCAATCGCTTGAAACAAAAAACAAGGAACTTGAAAACAGCAATACGGAGCTTGCTTCCTTCAGTTATATTGCCAGCCACGATTTGCAGGAACCTTTGCGGAAAATTCAAACCTTCGGCAAACGCATTATAGAAACAGAAAAATTTTCAGATAAAACACAGGATTATTTTAACCGTATTATTATAGCAGGTGAGCGTATGCAAAACCTCATTGTTTCACTGCTCGATTATTCCCGTACAAATAATACCAAGGAACTAATTTTTGTACCCTGCGATTTGAATAGAATAGTTGAAGAATCAAAAAGTGACATCAACCTGAGCATTCTTGAAAAACAAGCAACTATTCAATATGAAAATCTTCCAACAATAAATGGTATTTATATTCAACTTTCACAACTCTTTACAAACCTGATTGACAATGCTATTAAATACAGCCGACCGGAAATTAAACCGCAAATCAAAATTACTTATTCCCTCATTCATGGAAATAAAATCGGGCATCCGGCAGCAAACAAACAAAAAGAATATCACGCCATAAAAATTGCCGACAATGGAATTGGTTTTGAAAAGCAATACGAAACTAAAATCTTTGAACTCTTTCAGCGGCTTCATGGCAGGGATGAATATTCAGGAACAGGTATTGGTTTAGCCATAGTCAAAAAAATTGCAACTAATCACAATGGTTTTATCATTGCAAACGGCAAGCCCGGCATTGGTTCAACATTCACTATATACTTACCAACATCATAAACAAAAATATTTCTTGTTGATGATTTAGATGACTGCTTTTTTTAAAAAAGTGATTGAACCTATAAATTTGTTAATTAACTTTCACACCTTTTTTATAAGTAGTTTCCATCATCACCTTTCCTTTATCATCATAGTAGATCCATTTGCCATCGGATTTGCTTTCTACACGGCCCATTTTATTTTTTACTAATACATAAGAAGTAATACTTTTTAGTTGCGCGTTTTCATACCATGCTTTACAATCACCACTTAATTTACCGTCTTTAAATGTTTGCTCCATTGATTTTACGCCTGTTTCATAATAGTATGTCCAAAGGCCGTTCGGTTTATCATCTTTATAATTTCCTTCGTTGTCTTTGAAACCATAAGGGGTCCAGTCTATCCAATGTCCGTCTTTAACGCCTTGTTTGTATGTTCCTTCTTCTTTTATTTTTCCGGAATCAAAATAATATTTCCATGCCCCCTCTTTTAATTCATTTTTATAAAATCCTTCGTAGTTAGGGCTTTTATTCGGGAACCAGCCTTTCCAGCTTCCTTCCATTTTACCGGCTTTAAAATTTCCTTCATCTTTCATCACTCCATTTTCGTACCACGATTGCCATGTTCCTTCTTCTTTTCCTGCAACATATTTTCCTTCCTGTAATTTTTGTCCGTTCTCATACCATATAGTCCATACACCTTCTTTTTTTCCTTCTTTAAAATTTCCTTCTTTCCATTTTGAACCACCTCGGTAAGAGTATTTCCAAAGACTGTCCTGCAAATCATTTTTATAATATCCTTCTGATTCTTTTATTCCTGTTGCAAACCAATACACCCACTTTCCTATTCTTAAATCCTCATACAATGTCCCTTCCATTTCTAATTTCCCATCTTGATTATACCATTTCCAATAGCCGTTCTTTTTATCATTTGCATAAAGCCCTTCACTTTTTAGTTGCGCATTTTTAAACCAAATAGTACAAGGCCCGTTTTTTTTCCCTTTTACATACATTACCATAAAATCTTTTTCCCCTGCTGGCATATAATACGTCCATGTGCCATCTAATCTTCCATCTTTATATTTTCCTTCTCCTCTTTTTTTACCGGTATCATACACCATTGTAAATTTTCCATTCCCGTCTTTTATCACTTGTTCACCTGTGTCCAGCCAAAGGTTCATTAACAGCACCTCATCATTTTCATACATAACATCTTTCTTGGGTTTACCTGTTTTAAATTCTTCTTTCCACAATCCTGTTTCTTTCCCGTTTTTGTAATCTCCTTCCTTTTGTTTGTTGCCATTGGGATACCGCCCTGTGTAATGGCCTTCCGCTAAATTATTTTTAAACGTTCCTTCACTTTCTTTTTGTCCGTTCTCATAATAATAAATCCATTGTCCTTCTTTTTTTCCGTTGCTATAATTCTCGACACTTTTTAATTTTCCGTTCTCATACCACCCTGTCCAGGTACTATCTTGTTTATTATTTTTAAAAAATGTTTCCTGCGCTTTATTTCCATTGATGTACCAGTATTTCCAAGCACCATTTTTTTTCCCTTTGATATAATTTTCTTCCACTTTCGGTTTCTTCCCGGCGTAATATGAAATAAATTTTCCATTTTCTTTTCCTTCTACAAAATTTCCTTCTTTAGCAACGTCTCCGTTTTCATACCAGGCAGTAAACTTTCCATGCTGTATACCATTTTTTGTTTCCTGTTCGCTTTTCTTTTTAGTTTGAGCAATATCCCAATATTCTGTTACTTCTTGTGAGAAAACACTATTCGCGGTAATGATCAATATGTATAAAAGAAATTTTTTCATCTTCATGATTTTTTTTGCTTAATATGCTAGTGATTCACAGATTATTAAAATATACGTTGATTATTGATACTAATTTCGCGAATTAAAGAATAAAGAATTAGTGTAATAGTGTCGTATTTAAAATCCGCGGCTGAACAATATATTTTTATTCTTTATAAACGCAGGAATGATAAAATGGTACAAAATAATCTGTTAAAAATTTTTAAAAGAGCTGAAAGCATTTCTACTTCAGCTCTTCAATACGATTTATAATATTGGGATGCCCACACTTATATTTCGACTTCGCTTAATATGATTCCGCAAACTGTCACTCTGGATACTTCGACTTCGCTCAGCATAAACTCAGCCGAAGAGGGTGCGATAGCATTAAATTAATTAATTCGTTTCAAGCACTTTAAAAAGCTCGTCTAATTTCGGTGTTAAAATAATTTCAGTCCTGCGATTTTTTTTGCGGGCATCACCTGTTTTAGCCGGGTCAATAGGGAAATACTCTCCACGGCCTGCCGCTGTTAATCGTTTGGGGTCCACTGAACTGTTTTTAGTAATTATTTTTACGATGGAAGTAGCGCGCATTACACTTAAATCCCAGTTGTCTTTTATATCTCCTTTACCAACCATAGGAACATCATCTGTATGTCCTTCAATTAAAATATTAATATCCGAGTTTTGTTCCAGTACTTTCGCTACTTTTTTTAATGCTTCAACACCTTTTGATTCCACAGTAGTGCTACCGGATGCAAATAATAAACTTTCATCCATCGAAACGTATACCTTGCCATTTTTTTGTGTGATAGTTAAACCTTTCCCTTCAAAGCCAAATAATGCGTCTGATAATTTTTTCTTTAGTTCATTGCTCGCGTCATCTTTTCTTTTTAATATCCCTTCCAGTTCGGCAACACGTGCTTCACGCTTTTGTAACTCAACAGTAAGGTCATCCAGGTTTTTCTTTTGCGCATTCAGTTGTGCTTCCAATTGTTTTAACTCATCCTGTTTTTTCAGAAGCTGTTCCTGGGTCATCTGTAATTCCCCCGATATTTTTTTAGTATCTGCCAGGTTGCCTTCCAACAAACGATTGTATTTATTCAACAGCTGCTCATTAATTTGATTTAGTTTATCATATTTAGTAGTAAGATTACGATAACCGGTCCCGCTAATAGAACTATCCTTTTCTAATCCTACAATAATTTTCATGTCATCCGCTATTTGTTTTGACGCTTCGGTATATTTAGTAGCGCAATCCAGACTGGAACTTTTTAATTCCGCCAATTCTTTTTCGGAGCTTGCGCGTTTTGCTTGCTCCTCTTCCAGTTTACGTTGAGGTACGCAGGAAACCATTGTTCCTGTGAGAACCAATACTATAATATAATTATAGCGCTTTTTCATTGGTAATAATTTTTGATTTATATACTACAATATTATTAATAATGATTGGTGATTTTACACTGCTTTGATAAACTTTATGCACAGCAGAATGAGTATAAATACAAGGGCTTTGTTAATAATAAAGAAAAATAGGCAACAAAAAAAGCCTTCGTATAATGTGCGAAGGCTTTTTTATGTGAAATACTTTTTTATTATTTATTTACTTTTTCTTCTTTTGGCAGAAAATAAACTTTGGTCATATCACGATATTCCATTGGATTAGCAGGGAAATTTTTAACATTTGATTGAACCAAACGATAATCTTCATCATAAAAAATTGGCATGATGGCGCCATCATCAATCGCTACCTGATCAGCCTGGCGGTAGAGATCCATACGTTTTTTATCATCTATCTCCTGCAAAGCAGCCGTGAATAATGAATCGAATTTAGCACTCTTATAACGTACGGAGTTTAAGAACGATTTATCTGATAATTTCGGGGGAATGTGTTTACTGTATAATAATGTTAGGAACGTTTCGGGATCAGGATAATCTCCAACCCATTGTGCTCTCCAAAATAACGCTTTCCCCGTTTCCAGGTTTTCAAGATGTTCCGCAAAAGGCATCACATTTATTTCAACATCAATATTCAAATTTTCTTTTAACATTTTTTGAATTACTTCAGCTGTTTGAATATTTCTATCCCCACCACCACTATTAATTTGTAATGTTAGTTTTGGAAACCCTTTTCCATCGGGATAACCGGCTTGTGCAAAGTATTTACGAGCCTTGTCAACATCAAAGGTGTATCCTTTTAATGCTTTACTATCATACCCCGTAAATGCAGGAGGTACAATGCCATACTTGCCCGCTAGGCCTTCGCCTTGAAGGGTATAGTTAACAATTTTTTCACGATCAATAGCATAATTAAATGCTAAGCGGACTTCTTTTTTACTAAAAATTTCACTTTGATGCTGGAAGCCATAGTAAAAGGTACTCATAGCCGGAACAACTTGCATTTCAAAAGTAGCGTTGCCCTCTTTTGCTTGATCAAGTTCGCCTAAAATATTTGGTATCATTTCAATCGGTAACCGAAAGATCATGTCTAAATTACCTCTTTTAAATTCCAGTAATTCTGATTTTTTTTCTTTAATGAACGAAAATTTAACTGCGTCCAAATAAGGTAACTGATTGCCAAATTCATCCACATTCCAATAGTTTGGGTTGCGTTCTAAAATAACCGCTTCGCCTTCCTTAATGCTTTTTACTTGGAAAGGGCCTGTACCTATACATTTTGCACGCATATCCATCCCGTATTTATCTACCGCTTCTTTTGGAAACAGCCAGCAACCCGGTGTGCTTATAATATTCAGGAACCCTGCAAAAGGATGCATCAGAGAAATCTGTATTGTATAATCGTCAATTACTTTGATCCCGGAAACTCCGCTTTCTAAAGGTTTTCTATCAATGGTAGATTGATAATATGCATCGGCTCCTACCACTCTGTCTTTAAAAGTTGCGCCGAACAGTTGATTTTCAGGGCTTGCAGTACACAACATTTCAAAGGAATATTTAAAATCTTTGGCCGTTACCTCGCGCCCTTTTCCATCGGAAAAACATGGGTCATCATGAAACTTTACGCCTTTACGAATATAAAAAGTCCATTGAGTGGCGTCTGCATTTTTGTCCCATTTTTCGGCTAAACACGGTATAATAGACAAATCGGCTTGCGAAAGTTTTACCAGCCCTTCGTAAACTTGGTTAGTAATACGCAGTGAAACTGTTTCAGTAATATTTAATGGATAAAGGTTACGAAAATCTTCTGTTTCGTTCATTCTAAAAACACCTCCGTAATACACGCCACCTTTAGCTTTTCTTGATCCACTTGTAGCATTGTTCCCGCCACCACACGAGGCTAAAAGCGCTGTAACCAATAATGAGTAAATTGCTTTTTTCATAGTATAGTTAGAGTATAATTGATTTCGTTAAGCACAAATATATATATTATATACAAATTTCATAAACAATTAATGCAAAAAGAATTGTCAGAGGAAATGAGGATTATCTCTACAAACTCTCTACAAATCAATTTCAAGTACAACAGGGCAATGATCAGAATGCTTGGCTTCGGAAAGTATTGTTGCACGTTGTATCTTCGACTCTAAATTTGTGCTTACCAAATGATAATCGATCCGCCAACCCAGGTTTTTAGCGCGGGAATTCGCCCTAAAACTCCACCAGCTATAATTATGCGGCTCCTTGTTAAAATGTCTGAAACTATCTATAAATCCTGTTTTCATAAACACGTCGATCCATTCACGTTCTTCAGGTAAAAAACCGCTGCTGTTGGCATTGCTTTTAGGATTATGAATATCAATGGCTTGATGACAGATATTGTAATCACCACAAATAATTAATTTTGACCTTTCCTTTTTTAATTTGTCAATATATTTGTGAAAATCGGCAAGCCATTGCATTTTAAATGCCTGACGAATTTCGCCACTGCTGCCACTAAGATGGTATACATTTAGTATGGAAACATCGCCATAATCGGCGCGTATCACACGCCCTTCATCGTCATACTGTTTCATCCCGCAACCATATTCCACATGGTCGGGTTTGGTCTTAGTAAAAATAGCAACACCGCTGTATCCCTTTTTCTGTGCGGGATGCCAATAATGATGATAACCCGCCTTTTCAAATACTGTAAGGTCCAATTGTGATGGGTCCGCTTTTAATTCCTGTACACATAAAATATCCGGATCAGCCGCTTTTACCCAATCCATCAACCCTTTTGTTATTGCCGAACGAATCCCATTTAAATTGTAACTTATAATTTTTGTCATGTTTCTGCGTATTAATAAGTAGTGATAATGAATCAAAAACGAATTTACGAATCTATATGCAATCTTAAAAATCATTTTTATCATACCTATCTGAGTTCTATTTATATAAATCATTATTAGTACTTTTAAATCTGTGATGTTTCGTAGAATAATATCGTTTCTATTACTGCTCCTCCTTTGTGTTGATGGATTTGCACAATATACCGGCAATAGTCATAGCAAACAATTTGCTGTTACTGGTGATACGCTTCAGCTGGATACTTTAAGCCTTGTTCCTGGCTCCATCATAATTGCTGCCGCTAATGGAACATTACTGGATACTTCTTTTTATAAAATTAATTATGCGGAGGGTTTAGTGATCTTGAATAGAAAAAAATTAACTGAAAATAATATCCAAACCGATAGATTACAATCTTCTTATAAAACTTTTCCTTATTTATTTTCATCTGAAACAAAACATAAAGATGCTAATCGCATAAGGGCTGATCTGTCCAGCAGAAATGATCCATTCAGCTATACGATAGAATCAAAAAATGATGATATTTTTAAGATGGAAGGGTTGAATAAAACAGGAAGTATTTCAAGGGGGATTTCATTTGGCAACAATCAGGATATGGTGGTAAATTCCAATTTAAACCTGCAATTATCAGGGCACTTGAGCAATAACATTGATATTTTATTGGCCGCTACTGACAATAATATTCCCATACAGGCCGAGGGCAATACACAACAGTTACAAGAGTTTGATAAAGTTTTCATCCAACTTTCAAGCGGCCCTACAAAATTGATCGCGGGCGATTTTCAGTTGACAAGGCCGACAGGATATTTTATGAATTTTAATAAAAAAACGCAAGGCATTAGTTTTGCTACCGCTGTAAAAATCAATAAGGAAAATAAAGATACTAGCAAACAAGGTATTTATAAAACAGCAATAAGCGCTGCTGTTTCCCGCGGAAAATTTGCTCGTAATCTTTCTATCGGAAATTCTTTCAACGGAATCCAACAGGAAAATAATCAAGGGCCTTATCGTTTGATCGGCGCTGAAAATGAACCTTTTATTATTGTTTTATCAGGAACGGAAAAAGTATATATTGATGGAAGGCTTGTAATGCGTGGGCAGGAAAATGACTATGTGATCGACTACAATACTTCGCAAATTACATTTACCGCCAAACAGCTTATCACAAAAGACAAACGCATTGTGGTAGAATTTCAGTATTCCGATAAAAATTACGCGCGCTCATTGGTACATTTTTCGAATGATTACGAACAAAATAAATTAAAGATCCATTTTAATATTTACTCCGAGCAGGACAGTAAAAATCAACCTTTACAACAGGCGCTGTCTCCCATACAAAAACAACTATTATCACGCATTGGAGATACTTTAACGAATGCCGTTTCGCCAGGTTTTGACAGTGTCGCGTTTAATAACAATGAAGTATTGTATTATAAAATCGATACCACTATTGGTTCCCGTACATTCAAAAAAGTGTTTGTGTATGGCCCGCAAAAAATTTATGTAGCCAACGGTAAGGCCGACAGCGCGCATTTTCGGGTAACATATAGTAATGTTGGCGAGGGCAAAGGAAATTATCAGCAAATTGTATCAGGTGCAAACGGCAAAGTGTTTCAATGGGTAATGCCTGATACAATTACCAATAAACCACGCGGAAGTTATGAACCCGTTATTCAATTGGTTACGCCCAAACAAAAACAAATGGAAACAGCAGGTTTTGATTATCTGTTTAACCGGTACTCAAAACTATCCGTAGAAGCGGCTGTGAGCAATAATGACCTCAATACATTTTCAAGCGTAAACAGTAATGATGATGTAGGCTATGCCTTGAAAATGAATTTGGATAATGCCAAATCTTTATCCCGGGCAATACTTAAAGATTCTGCAAGCAACCCGCTTACATTGGTAACCAATGTGAACTATGAATATGTACAAAAATATTTTTCTCCCATTGAGCGTTATCGAAGTATAGAGTTTGAACGCGATTGGAATCGTAGAAGCACCGTTGTGGCTGATGATCAACACATTGTTGGCGCCTCAGTTGGTTTGCTTCAAAAAAATGTTGGTGCTGTCGGTTATAAATTCAACGCGTTTTTTGAAGGCACAAAATACAATGCAAATAAACATTTCGTAAATATTAACGTCGTTAAAAACGGATTTAATATTCAATACGACGGCAGTTTATTAAGTTCCACGGGTACAACCAACACCAATTTTTACAGGCATAAGAGTAATATATCGCAAAAAATAAACAGATTTACTATTGGAGTAAAAGATGAATTTGAGCAAAATAAATTCGCGTTGAATAAAAAAGATTCCTTGCTCTCCAATAGCTACCAATTCTGGGAATGGCAGGGCTATATACAAAACGCGGATACTACAAAAAATCGTTACGGATTATATTATAAACAGCGGACTGATTATGGAGTAAAAAATATTTTGGGCAATACAAAACTAAACAGATCGGCTTTTGCGGAAAGTTATGGAGGGTTTCTCGAGCTAATTAAAAACCAAAATAATCAATTAAAAATTAATGCCGCTTATAGAAGATTATACGTTGATTCGACACTTACTGCTCAAAAGCCCGATAATTCATTGGTTTCGAGGATAGAATATAATTTACGTTTATTGAAAGGTGTGGTGTATTCCAACACATTTTATGAAATAGGTTCGGGATTAGAAGCGAAAAAACAATTTTCATACATAGCCGTTGCCGTTGGCTTGGGTCCATATATTTGGTTCGACTACAACAATAACGGTATAAAAGAATTAAACGAATTTGAAATTGCTGTTTTCCCTGGTCAAACAGGGAGCGATCAAAACGCATACATAAAAGTATATACACCAACAAGTGATTATATTAAAACATACAGCAATCAATTTAGTCAAACACTAACACTAAAACCCGCTGCATTGTGGTCAAACAAAAAAGGAGTTAAAAATTTTATCGCCCGTTTTTCTAACCAAACGTCGTATCGTGTGGATAGAAAATCTACTCAAAGTGACCTGATAACAGCCTACGATCCTTTTTTAATAATACCGAATGATACTAGTTCCAATATTTTTAAAACATTGCTGACGCTTAATTCATCTTTCCGGAATACATTATTTATCAACCAACTAAGCCCAATATTTGGATTAGATATCACTTATCAGGATGTAAGAAATAAAATTTTGCTAGTAAATGGTTTTGATACGCGCCAAAATACTTCTAAAGAAGCTCGTTTGCGATGGAATATGTCACAACAGTTCAGTTGGAACATTGATTATAAAGACGGAACCAAAACAAGTAATTCGCAATACTTTGCAACACGTAATTATTCCATTCTATATTATGAAGCGGAACCAAAATTTAATTATCAACCCAACACAGCTTTTCGCGCAACGGTTTCATTCAAGTACACCGATAAAAAAAATAAAAATGAATTTGGCGGGCAACGGGCCATCTTGCAGGATTATGGCGCTGAAATAAAATACAATGTATTGCAAAAAGAAAGCTTAAATGTAAAAGCGAATTTTATTCAAATCAAATACAACGATCCTCAAAAAAATACGTCATTGGCATTTGAAATGCTGGATGCTTTAAAAACAGGACAGAATATTACCTGGGGCATTGCTTATCAGCGTAACTTATCTAATAATTTGCAGTTAAGTTTAACATACGATGGGCGTAAATCAGAAGGGACGAAAGCGATACATACCGGAGGAGCGCAAGTGAGGGCATATTTTTAATTTCCCTGATAAAAGGATCAAAAGGTTTATTTTTTCTTTCAGGTTTTTTCTTTTCTTGGTTTTTCTTTCAGGTTTTTTCTTCTCTTGGTTTTTCTTTACGGGTTTTTTTTCCAGTTGTCTAAATACACTTTTAACGCACCAGGAAAATTTGCTCAACCCGGGTACTCTTAAAAGCGGCACGCTATTTTGGTTTTTTTTTGTTTTTATTGTCTGATAACATTATCTTTGTTAAAAATTCAATTAATGCATTTTACATCTAAAGCATATATCATCGATATCAAACGCGTTACTAAGCGTAATCCTGAATAAATCCCTGCCCACTCCTTTGAGAGGGAGAAATTAATTTGTATTTTTCATTTTCAATTCATAATTTTTAATTTCCTTAAAGATGCCTATTTATCACAAGTTGGGGAGCTTTCCTCAAAAACGACATACCATTTTTGAAAAATCCACCGGCGGATATTATTATGAACAATTATTCGGAACCGAAGGGTTTCACGGTCACGCTTCTTTACTCTACCATACACATAGGCCTACCCAGCTAAAGGAAATTTTAAAATCGTACAGCGTAGCTCCAAAAATTGCCATCGATAAAAATATTAAATCGTTATTGCTCAAAGGCTTTAATATAAAACCGGCTGATGATTTTTTAGACAGCCGAAAAGCGATGCTTGTAAATGCTGATTGTATCATTGGTTTGGCTGCCCCTCGACAATCCATGAAAAATTATTTTTATAAAAATGCCGACGCAGATGAATTACTTTTTATTCACAAAGGCAAAGGAACATTGCGCACATTAATGGGAAATATTCCTTTTGAATATGGAGACTATCTTATCATTCCACGTGGTATTATTTATCAAATGGAATTTGATACTACTGATAATCGTTTGTTGTATGTAGAATCACATCATCCTTTTTATACGCCCAAACGTTACAAAAATGCATCAGGACAATTGTTAGAACATTCTCCTTTTTGTGAACGCGATTTTAAATTGCCACAGGACTTGGAAACACATGACGAAAAAGGTGATTTTATTATCAAAATAAAAAAAGAAGGAATGATGCATGAAATGGTATATGCATCACATCCATTTGATGTTGTTGGCTGGGATGGTTACAATTTCCCTTTCGGATTTAGCATTCATAATTTTGAACCGATCACCGGAAGGGTACATCAACCGCCACCAGTACATCAAACATTTGAGACTGATGCATTTGTAGTTTGCTCTTTCTGTCCACGTCTGTATGATTATCATCCACGGTCAATTCCTGCACCATACAATCATAGTAATATTGATAGTGATGAGGTAATCTATTACGTAGATGGCGATTTTATGAGCAGAAATAATATTGAACAAGGACATATCACTTTGCATCCAAAAGGAATTCCTCACGGACCAGCGCCGGGAGCAATGGAACGCAGCATAGGGCAAAAAGAAACACAGGAATTAGCGGTAATGGTGGACACCTTCCGTCCATTAATGGTAACTGAAGATGCAATGGCAATTGATGATGGGAAATATTATAAGAGTTGGGTAGAATAAAACAGTTGCAATTCATTGCGAGGAACGAAGCTGTCTTGTTTAAAAAACAATAACTAATGAAAACAATAACTAAAAAACATACAACAAATATTTTACGTGCGCTATCAATGGCAATGTGGTCAAATGTTTAACGAAGGACGATTGACGAATTCGGATTTACGAATATACCAATCAAAGTAAACATGAGTACTAATCAACTAATGACCAACGAACCAATGAACCAAGATAAAGCACCAACAATAAAAAAAATTTATGAGAAAGCCGGCGACTTCTTACCACTTAACGGAACTGATTATGTAGAATTTTATGTTGGCAATGCCAAACAAGCTGCACATTTCTATAAAACGGCGTTCGGTTTTCAATCACTTGCATACAAAGGCCTGGAAACAGGTTGTAAGGACTATGCATCATACGTATTAGCGCAAGATAAAATTCGCCTCGTCTTAACCACTCCGCTTAATTCTAAATCACTTCTTAATGAGCATTTACGGAAACATGGGGATGCTATAAAAGTAGTGGCCCTGTGGGTGGATGATGCGACAAAATCATTTGAAGAAACGACAAAACGCGGAGCTAAACCTTTTATGAAGCCTACCAGGGAAGAGGACGATAACGGGTATGTGATACGTTCAGGAATTTATACCTATGGCGAAACTGTTCACTTATTTATAGAACGTAAAAATTACAATGGAATTTTTCTTCCCGGGTATCAGTCATGGAAATCGGATTACAACCCAACGGCAACAGGGTTAAAATATATTGATCACATGGTTGGAAATGTAGGCTGGAATGAAATGGATATATGGGTTGATTATTATGAAAAAGTAATGGGCTTTGTGAACCTGCTTACATTTGATGATAAAGCAATTTCAACAGAATATTCCGCGTTGATGAGCAAAGTAATGAGCAATGGGAATGGGCGTATCAAATTTCCAATCAATGAACCCGCCGAAGGAAAAAAACATTCTCAAATTGAGGAATACATTACTTTTTACGAAGGACAAGGCGTACAACACTTGGCAATGGCTACTGATAACATTATTGAAACTGTTACCGCTTTGAAAAATCGCGGGGTGGAATTTCTAAGTATTCCTACTACCTATTATGATGAGTTGCAAAATCGTGTAGGAAAAATTGATGAAAATATTGATGACCTTGCTAAACTTGGCGTATTGGTTGACCGTGATGATGAAGGATACATGCTACAAATTTTTACTAAACCGATAGAAGATCGGCCCACATTGTTTTACGAGATCATTCAACGCAAAGGAGCGCAATCTTTTGGTGCAGGAAATTTTAAAGCATTGTTTGAATCCATTGAGCGGGAACAGGAAAAAAGAGGAACGTTGTAACAGGCATCCATTTCAAAGGCCCAAGGTTTTAAAACCCTTGGAGTCTTTGAAATGGATTTTTATTCGAGTGATTTTTTTAAGTACTTTTGCTGCGACTAAAATTTAGTAATGCTCAAACGGTTTTTATTTTTTATTTGTATCCCATCCTTCCTGGCATCCTGTCAGCATGAAACTATTTTTACCGAAGTAAAAGTAAACGAGCGCTATTCTATTGATATTCCCGAATACTTACAACCCTGTGCCGATCTTCATAAAGATGCATCCTTGCAATATCAAAATGTGGAAAAAGATATTTATGCGATTGTGATTGATGAAAAAAAAACAACCATGCAAGGGTATGATCTGGATTATGATATTGACCTCTATTTTAAAAGTATCGCATCACAACCTTTTTTAGACGCTATTAAAGATGGTAAAATAACCGCTCCGGTCAAACAGCAAATTAACGGGAGCAAAGCCTTGGTTGCTGAAATTACAGGTAAAATTGAAGGAACAGAAGTGTATTATAAATTGGCGGTAGTTGAAACACCATACGAATTTTATCAGCTCTTAACATGGACACGGGCTGAAAATAAAGAAAAATATGATCCCGATATGATCCGATTGATAGAATCATTTAAAGAATTACCACATCCTAAAGAAGAACTTCCGCAACCTAAATTAAATGATAGTGTATAAGTAGTTAATCGGGTTGCTTAGTATTTTAAGTTTTTCTTAAACACATCCATAAATTATTTTTATTTCTCTTTTGGTTCTACGTGGATAATTTTTACACTTCTAAGCATTCTATCAATGCGGATAAGTTTCATTAGCAATTCGAAACGTTCAGTATATGTTCTTGACAAGGGCTTTTTTATTTTATCATATTCATTTTGATCGATCCTATTTTGCTTTTTCCATTTTAGATATTGCTTATTTAAAAATACAAAACCCCTGCGGTATTGCAAGGGTTAAAACCGCCCCCGCAAAAACTGATTTTAATACGCTCTTATATTTTTCCCTTCCATGTAATTAATGAATGATTTATTCACCACTTTATTTCCACCGGCAGTAGGATAGTTTCCGGTAAAGTACCAGTCGCCAATATGATTTGGGCAAGCATTATGCAACCCTTCTATAGATTGATAAATAATTTCCACTTCAGCATTAATATCATCAGGACGAAGCAATTCGCCTATTTTTCTGGAAATTACTTCGGCTGTAAATGGTTCATAAATTTCTTTTACCACATTTGTAATTTGTTCTTTAGGCAGCCCTTCCTGGGCCTTGGCTTTCTCGTATATGTCTTCTAAAAAATTTTCTTTAAAATTATCTTTCAGTAATTTTACTGCTGCCTGAAAAGCAATAAAATCGCCCAGTTTTGCCATATCTATTCCATAACAATCAGGGTAACGAATTTGCGGTGCTGATGAAACCACTACTATTTTTTTAGGCCCTAAACGATCTAATATTTTTAAAATACTTTGTTTTAGTGTAGTCCCTCGAACAATGGAATCATCCATTATTACTAAATTATCTTCCCCCTCTTTTATCACACCATAAGTAGTATCATATACGTGGGCCACCATATCATTCCGCTGATTATCATTGGTAATAAAGGTACGTAACTTGGCATCTTTAATAGCTATTTTATGAACGCGAGGTTGAATAGAAAGTATTTCACTTAATTCCGGATCACGCACACTGCTTCCCATTTGCAATATTTTATGTCGCTTGATAGTATTTGCATAATGATGAAGGCTTTCTACCAACCCACTAAAAGCCACACTTGCCGTATTTGGGATATAAGAAAAGACCGTGTTTTTTAAATCATAATCAACCGACTTTAAAACCGCCGGACACAATTGACTTCCTAACTTTTGTCGCTCCTGGTAAATATCGGCATCGCTTCCGCGAGAAAAATAAATGCGTTCAAATGAACACGAAGTTTTTTTCAAAGGGGCTGTTATTTCCACTTCTCCAAATTGTCCATTCTTTTTAATAATTAACGCATAGCCCGGTTGAAGTTCTTTTATCGTTTCAATGGATACATTAAATGTTGTTTGAATAACTGGCCGCTCGGAAGTAACAACCACTTTTTCATCATCGGAATAATAAAATACAGGTCGAATACCGCTTGGGTCACGCAATACAAAAGCATCACCATGTCCAAACAAACCGGTCATCGCATAACCCCCATCCCATTTTCTGCTGGCATCTTTTAAAATCCGTTGCACATCCAAATGCTCTCCTATCAACGCAGAAATAATTTCGTTTGAATGCCCTTCTTTTTTAAATTTCTTATATAACTGTTCATTTTCTTCATCTAGAAAATGGCCTATCTTTTCCATCACTGTAACTGTATCCGCTTTCTCTTTTGGATGTTGACCCAAAGCTACCAATTGATCGAACAACTCGTCTACATTGGTTAAATTAAAGTTTCCGGCAACTACTAAATTACGTGTCATCCAATTATTTTGTCGTAAAAAAGGGTGACAATTTTCAATATTATTACCGCCGTATGTACCATAACGTAAATGGCCTAAAAACAATTCTCCTGTATAAGGGACATTTTTTTTAAGCCATTCAGCATCGGTTAATTTTTCAGGATTTTTTTTGTATATCTCTTCGAAACGGGAATTTATTTTTCCGAAAATTTCTTTGATGGCGAGGCTACCAACAGCTCTACTTCGGCTTATATAGCGGGTTCCGGGAGCTACATCAAATTTTATATTCGCTACTCCGGCACCATCTTGTCCGCGATTATGCTGTTTTTCCATTAGCAAATACAACTTATTTATTCCGTATAAGGGCGTGTTGTATTTTTTGATGTAATAATCCAGGGGTTTTAGCAAGCGTATCATCGCTATTCCGCACTCATGTTTTATTGCATCGCTCATTTTAAAACTGGGGTTTAATTTGAATTGCCAATTTACGATTTTTATTTGAAGGAAGGAAGTAATGTTTAGACGTAAAGCGTAAATTAAAAGACCAATATAAAAATGGGGTGAAGATTAATTATTTCTCGCAGAGTTTCGCAAAGAAAAAAAGCAGAAAAGGCGCAGAGAAATAAAAACTACGGGAATATCTGCAAAAACTTCTGCGGAACTCTGCGAGAAAATAACAAAGTGTATATTTGTTTTTATGAAGTTCAAAAAACCAAGCTTGGTGGTACAGATTTTTTTAGGAATGTTCCTTGGAATAATTGTTGGATATTTCTGGAAAGATTTTGCTCCTCATTTACATATCCTGAGCGCAATTTTTATGCGTTTCATTAAAATGATCATCGCACCATTGGTGTTTTCGGTGCTTGTAGTTGGTATCGCCAAACTAGGCGATTTTAGTTCGGTTGGGCGCATCGGAATAAAAACCCTTTTATATTTTACTGTTGCTGCGGTCATTTCATTATTGATTGGATTATTCCTAGTAAATATTTTTGAACCGGGAAAAAAGATGACACTTGAATTACCTGCTGCTAATGCAGCCGTGGGTATGGAAACTTCCAAAGCATTTAATGTTGAAAGTTTTATTGAACATATTATACCTGAAAGCATTGTAGGAGTAATGGCAAAAAATGAAATTCTTCCTATCGTCGTATTCGCTTTATTTTTTGGTGTTGGTACTGCGGCTATGGGTAAAAAGGGGAAGATAGTGGTGGAATTTTTTGATGCTGTTTCACATATTATGTTTAAAGTAACCAATTATGTAATGTCATTTGCTCCATTGGGCATTTTTGGCGCTATCGCTACAGTGGTTGCCAAACAAGGCATTGGAATCCTTACCGGCTATTTATACCTGATCAGTACATTTTATCTGGGCTTACTTATTTTTATTTTTGTGATCCTGTTTGTGATCTGCCAGATCTTTAAAATAAAATTTTTCAATCTGATCGGACATATCAAAGAACCTGTTTTATTGGCTTTTAGCACAGCCAGCTCTGAGGCTGCTATGCCAAAAACTATTGAATCGTTAGAACGTTTTGGTTGTGGGAACAGAATTGTGAGTTTTGTTTTGCCCTTGGGCTATTCCTTTAATTTAGACGGCTCCATGATGTACATGACCTTTGCTACTGTATTCATTGCACAAGCTTATAATATACAAATGTCTGTTGGCGACCAAGTTGTGATGCTCTTGATTTTATTAATAACTAGCAAAGGAATAGCAGGCATTCCCAGGGCTTCACTGGTGGTGATTGCCGGTATGCTGGATTATTTTCACATTCCTACTGCAGGACTATTATTACTTTTCGGTATTGATCAACTATTGGATATGGGCCGTGCGGCAACCAACGTTGTAGGCAATGCTGTTGCTACAGCTGTTATTTCAAAATGGGAAGGAGAACTTCATGTATTTAAAAAAGAACCGGATATTGATGAATTGACATTGAATTGAGCTGGCCGCCAAAAAAGGCCGGGTTAATTCGACTACATCTTTCTTTTCGTGCTTTGCACTTTATGAAAGCCCAGTCTTATTAATGAAAAAACAAATATGAAATAAAAATAGCCGCGACTATTCCCGCAAGATCGGCAAGAAGTCCGGCTTGGATAGCGTACCGTGTTTTGCGAATTCCTACTGAACCAAAATAAAGCGCAACAATATAAAATGTAGTGTCAGCCGATGCGTAAATAATTGATGATAATCTTCCGGTGAAAGAATCAACACCGTTTGATTGCATTGCGGAAACTGCAAGCCCCTGCGCCCCGCTTCCGCTGAGTGGTCGCATAAATGCAACGGGTAATGAAGGAACAAAATCAGTATTGATGCCCATGTGATAAAAACACCAGCCAATTCCTTGTACAATATAATCCATCGCACCGCAAGCTCTGAAAACCCCAATTCCCACTAACATCGCAACCAAATAAGGGATTATTTTTATTACAGTTGCAAATCCATCTTTTGCTCCTTCGATGAACGTTTCAAAAACATTTATTTTTTTCAAAGCGCCTGCGGTTATGAAGGAGACGATGATGCTAAAAATAATGAGGTAACCACATAGACCGGAGACCAATCCTTTTTTGTCGGGAGAGAGCGTTGAAAAATAAAATACGATCAAGGCCATAACAGAACTGAGCGCGAAGAGCCATGAAAATAATTTCAGATCAAGAATTCGCTGACGGATAGCAACAGCAATTAATCCTACCAATGTTGCACAGTAAGTAGAAATTAAAATTGGAATAAAAACATCTGTTGGATCAGCTGCAAGATTGGTCGCACGCAGGGTCATGATGGTAACCGGAATGATTGTAAAGCCAGCAGTATTCAATGTCAAAAACATGATCTGTGAATTAGATGCTGTTTCTTTTTCAGTATTTAATTCCTGCATACTTTGCATTGCTTTTAATCCAAGAGGGGTTGCAGCATTTCCAATTCCCAACATATTTGCCGAAAAATTCATCATGATCTGTCCGAGTGCAGGATGGCCTTTTGGAATTTCAGGAAATAATTTTGAGAAAAAAGGCCCAACAAGCTTTGAAAGAAAATTTATTACTCCTGCTTTTTCACCCACTTTCATCAATCCCATCCAGAATGTAATGGCACCTGTTAATCCGAGTGAAACTTCCACAGCAATTTTACCTGAATCGAATGTTGACAAAACAATAGAATGAAAAACTTCTTGTCCACCAAAATCCGGAAAGCCACAGAGGTAAAGAACGAATTTGATCAGCGCCACAAGAAAAGCGATGAGAAAAAAAAGTATCCAGATGTAGTTTAGTACCATCTTAAATCAGTTTACAAAAATTCGCTAACAGCTTCAATCCATTATCTCCTGAAACTTCAGGATGAAATTGTACCCCGAATATATTTAAAGTAGGATGTTTCATTGCTTCCACTTCATATTTCGCTGATGATGCCAAAAGTGTAAAGCTCGGAGGCAATGTAACTCCTTCGGTATGATCTTCAACCATTGTTATTTTTTCTTCAAAGCCGTCAAATAATTTATTTTTCTCAACAACAGAAATTTCTGTTTCTATTCTTACTTCTTCAGCCCTGAAAACTTTTGCGCCATACAATATTCCCAACAGCTGATGTCCGAAACAAATTCCCAATACAGGGATTTTACTACCCTTCAAAAAAGAATATCGCTCAACATAAAGTTTGCTATCCGTTTCGGCAAGCAACACCGGAGCCCCACTTAAAATTACCCCGCCAGCTTTTTTCCAATCAACAGCAGCTGTTTTATCCCAGTCGATGATTTTAGAAGCATATCCTAAAATGCCAATATTTTCAGCTATTTTAGGTGTTTTGCTACTGCCAAAATCAATGATGTAGATCATGAACAAATTCTAAGCGAATGTAATGGATAAATGATTTTAGAAATACTGTTTTTGAGAATAGATATTAACCAAGATATTAAGAAAAAGAATTTCAATTATTGTTCAACATACTATCAACGTATTTTTTCAACCTTAAACTCTCCGATCTTATTTATCTGTATTGCTCCTTTTATATCGGAATAATATAAATTTTTGATCCATATATACTCTCCTCTTTTTAATGAAGTAATAACATAATTCAAATCCAAAAAATTAGTGGGTTTAGCCTTTAACGCAGATGTGTTTCCAATAAAGACCTCATAATCATAACCTCTAACATTGTTCTTGCTCCATTGTTTATTTTCATCTGTTAATATCAAACCTGCGCCATTAAAAACAAGCGGAAATAATTCAGATTCGTAAGATGCAGGAAATGTTTCTTTATAATCACTTCCGTTAAATCTTACTAAAAACACACGAATCCCTTGTCTTTTTTTAGCTATGGGTTTTAGAGGAACGTGATGGTAGCTAATTCTTTTAACTTTTATAGTTCCCCATTTTTTATTACCCAATTGCATTTGCGCAAACAACAATGTAAAATTGAATATTAAAAAAAGCAGTATGATAATTTGTTTCAAAACGTACATTTATTTCTCATAATGCACTAAACTTAAAAAGATACAGAAATAAGGATCAAAACATATCACTTTTATTTCTACTTTTGAAACTCAACTAATTTTTAATACATAAATCATTAATCAATTATTATGGGTTTTATAGCAAGTGTTCAGGCGCGTCAAATATTAGATTCACGTGGTAATCCAACAGTAGAAGTAGATGTGATCACCGATGCAGGTATCATGGGCCGCGCAGCTGTTCCTTCAGGAGCATCAACCGGTGTGCATGAGGCAATGGAATTACGTGATGACGATAAAGGCCATTATCTTGGTAAAGGAGTATTAAAAGCGGTAAACAATGTAAACACTGTTATCCGTGAGGAATTGAACGGCACTTATATTTTTGATCAAAACGCAATCGATAAAAAAATGATCGCTCTCGACGGCACTGATAATAAAAGCAGTCTAGGTGCAAACGCTATTTTGGGTGTATCACTGGCTTGCGCGAAAGCGGCTTGCGAAGAAGCGCGTCAACCTTTATATCGGTATGTTGGCGGAGTAAATGCCAATTTGTTACCTATACCGATGATGAATATTATCAATGGCGGTTCACATGCTGATAACAGCATCGACTTTCAGGAATTTATGATCATGCCCATTGGTGCTGGCAGTTTTTCTGAAGCTATTCGCATGGGAACTGAAGTGTTTCATCATTTGAAAAAAGTTTTAAAGGATAAAAATTATTCCACCAATGTGGGTGATGAAGGAGGTTTTGCGCCGAATTTAAAATCGAATGAAGAAGCGATTGAATGCGTTTTGAAAGCTATTGAAAAAGCGGGATATAAACCCGGAAAGGATATGTTCATTGCTATGGATGCGGCTGCATCAGAGTTTTATATAGAAAAAGAAAATGTATATCATTTCAAAAAATCAAGCGGCGATAAATTAACTCCCGCTCAAATGGTTGATTTCTGGGCTGATTGGGCAAAAAAATATCCTATCATTTCTATTGAGGATGGTTTGGCTGAAGATGATTGGAAAGGATGGAAATTATTAAGTGATAAGCTCGCAAATAAGATTCAATTAGTTGGTGATGATCTTTTTGTGACTAATGTAACCCGCTTGCAACAGGGGATTGACAAAGGAATTGCTAACTCCATTTTAGTGAAAGTAAACCAGATCGGTACATTATCTGAAACCATTGACGCGGTTCAATTGGCACAAAATAATTCCTACACTTCTGTAATGAGCCACCGTTCCGGCGAAACAGAGGATACTACTATCGCTGACTTGGCAGTGGCATTGAATTGCGGACAAATTAAAACAGGTTCCGCTTCCCGCTCCGACCGTATAGCGAAGTATAATCAGCTATTGCGCATCGAAGAACAATTAGGAGAAGCAGCACGTTACCTTGGTAAAGATTTTAAATTCGTTAAGAATAAATAGTATTAATTACTTTCTATATGAAACTTACGCACCCAAAAAATCGGCATTTAAAGTTTAAGATCAATGATACAATAGTAAACCAATATCCTCTTACAGAAAAAACAAGCATTAAATATGAAGCCGGAACAGAAGAAGATTATAAATGGTTTGGCTTGAGATGGAATATCACTTTTTTAAATAAAAATGGACTGGATGCTATTATGCAACTATCTGAATCAAGGGCTATATTTGAATTAGAGGAATCCAAAAAGGACAGAGCCGACCTAAAAATATTTATACAAAATGCTTTCGCAAGTATTCAAACAAATTTTCAGGACAAATTACCCATTAACTTAAAACACCTCGCTATCGCTGAACCGAATTTTGATGAGATGCTAGAAACATTGATGGCAGAGGTTTTGAAGGTGAAATAAAATTGTTGTAGGAAATCTTTGTAATTAATAAGCAAGATTCCTTACCTCTTGCAGGGGTTTGGATGATTATATATGTATTGCTTTCGCACTTTTATCGACTACGCTCGAATTTACTACGCACAATAAATTCGATCATAGTCGAGAATTAACGTGGAACATCACGTGATTTTTAACTTGAATTTAAATACACTTTAAGATAAAATTAATTTTCCTCAGATTGTTTATAATCTGAATAAAACCTTTTACCTTTCGGAGAAATAGATAGAACAACAAATCGTCAATAAAATGGATGCATTAAAAGATAAATTCGCAGCAAAAGCAGGCCCAATGGCTGCCGAAGTAAAAACCATCATCAAAGAAAAAGGTGATATTAAATTGGGTGAATATACTGTGTCCCAAGTATATCAAGGCATGAAAGGCATGATCGGTATGGTTACCGAAACATCAAAATTAGATCCTGAAGAAGGGATTCGTTTCAGAGGATATTCTATTCCTGAATTACGTGATAAACTCCCAAAAGCTCCTGGTGGCAGTGAACCATTGCCCGAAGGTATTTTTTATCTGATGCTTTTAGGTGAACTGCCCACTCAGGAAGAAGTCCTGAATCTTGGAAATTTATGGGCGCGCAGAGCCATTGTTCCAAAACATGTTTTTGATGTACTCGATAAAATGCCGGCGGCAACTCACCCAATGACACAGTTTGTAATCGCCATCATGGCAATGCAAACAGAATCATTATTTGCTGCTGCTTATAAAAAAGGAATTAATAAAAAAGATTATTGGGATTATGCCTATGAAGATTCTATGAACCTGATCGCTCGTTTGCCGCGTATTGCCGCATATATCTATCGTAGAAAATATAAAAATGGAGTGCATATTGAACCGGACCCAAAATTGGATTGGGCAGCAAACCTTGCACACATGCTGGGTTACGAAGAGTTTGATATGAAACGTTTGATGCGTTTGTATATGACCATTCATGTGGATCACGAAGGAGGAAATGTTTCAGCACATGCTACACACCTTGTTGGTTCTGCATTAAGCGACCCTTATCTTGCTTTTTCAGCGGGCATGACAGGGCTTGCAGGGCCTTTACATGGATTAGCGAACCAGGAAGTATTAAGTTGGATATTAGAATTGCGTGAAGAATTAGGTGGTGGATTACCAACCGAAAAGCAAATTGAAGATTATATTAAAAAAACGTTGGCAGATGGTAAAGTTGTTCCGGGTTACGGACATGCGGTGTTGCGCAAAACCGATCCACGCTTTACCGCGCAACAGGATTTTTATAATCGCTATATCAAACCAAATGGCAAAGATGATCTTTGTGAAATAGTACAAATGATCTATAAAGTAGCGCCACCAATATTGGAAAGCACAGGAAAAATAAAAAATCCTTGGCCGAATGTTGATTCACATTCAGGTGTATTGTTAACGCATTACGGAATGGTGGAGCATGAATTTTATACCGTTCTTTTTGGTGTGTCACGCGCATTGGGCGTATTAGCATCGCTCATCTGGGACCGCGCATTAGGCCATCCGCTTGAACGTCCGGGCTCCATCACTACCGAAGGCATCAAAAAGAAAATTGCCGCCGCGGAAAAAGCAAAAGCATAAGTAATAAAAAAATAAAAATAGAACCGTACAGAACCAGAATAAAGGATTTGTACGGTTTTTTAATGACAATCGACTTTAAACAAAAATGCAAAAATTCCCAACAGATGTATTAATTCAAGCTTATAAATAAAAATTGCATACGCTAACAAAAATTTATAATACTATATGACAATCAACTCCCAAACCACTACAACCAAATTTTCATCATATCATATTTTTGTAATTGTACTACTTGCATTAACTCAATTTACTGTAGTGCTTGATTTTATGGTAATGTCGCCATTAGGCGATATGCTTATGAAATCAATGAACCTCACTACTACACAATTTGGTTTTGCAGTATCGGGTTATGCATTTAGTGCGGGAATTTCAGGTTTACTTACAGCGGGCTTCGCTGATCGCTTTGATAGAAAAAAATTACTCTTGTTTTTTTATGTAGGTTTTATTGCAGGTACTTTATCTTGCGGATTAGCTACTTCGTATACTATGCTTATCGCAGCACGTATTATCACCGGCTTATTTGGCGGAGTTATCGGTTCCATATCCATGGCTATTGTTGCTGATTTGTTTCCCATCGAAAAACGCGGACGTGTGATGGGTTTCATGCAAATGGGTTTTGGAGCAAGCCAGGTATTAGGAATTCCTATCAGTTTATATCTAGCAAATGCTTGGGGCTGGCAATCACCCTTTCTAATGATCGTTGGCTTATCAACAATAATCTGGATCATGGCTATTGTAAAATTACAACCCATTACAAAACATCTAGAATTACAAAATGATCGAAATGCTCTTGCACATCTTTGGCACACTATTGCTAAACGACATTACCGTATTGGATTTTTAGCAACTGCATTTCTTTCACTTGGCGGATTTATGATGATGCCTTGGGGAAGTGCCTTTGCAATTAATAATCTGAAGATAACGCAACAACAGCTACCGGTTTTATTTATGGTCGCAGGGATCGCCACATTATTTATTATGCCTGTCATAGGTAAACTCAGTGACAAATTTGATAAATTTAAAATATTTGCTCTTGCGTCTATATGGATGATCGTTGTAGTTATAATTTATACTAATCTTTCAGTAACTCCGTTCTGGATAGTGATGATAATAAATGTAGGAATGATGATGGGAATCATGGGACGCATGGTCCCATCCATGGCGCTGGCAACAGCATTGCCGCAAATGCAGGACCGGGGCGCATTTATGAGTATTAATTCTTCGTTGCAGCAAATTGCCGGTGGATTTGCTGCCGCCATTGGTGGTTTAATCGTAGTTCAAAAAGGTAAATATAGTCCGCTGGAACATTATGATACATTGGGCTATATAATAATCCTGTTAACTATTTTATGTATTTATTTAGTATATCGCGTAAGCAAGTTGATACAAGTTCCTAGTAAATAAATTCTGTATCTTTTTCTTATTTCCGCGTTATCCTATAAAACTTTTTTATGAAAAAATTAATTTTATCATTCTCCCTTTACATAATTATTGGTTTTGCAAACGCACAAACCGGCACCACTATTTATTTTGATTTCAATAAAAGTGAATTAAAACCCGATGCTGTTAAACTATTGGATTCGCTCGCTTTTATATTACAAACAAAACCCTCTTATAAAATAATCATTAACGGATATTGTGATAAAACAGGAAATGATTTTTCCAATCAAGAGCTTTCGGAAAAGCGGGCGGATGCGGCTGCAGATTATTTCAAAAATAAAAATATTAAAGGTGATATTATAACCAAAGGGTTTGGAGAAACAAATCCTATTGCAAGCAACAATATTGAAGCGGGGAAAGCACAAAATCGCAGAGTGGAAATTCAGGTACTAATTGAAAAGCAACAGCTTTTGGCAGAAACAACAACTCCTGTCGCCCCGGATAAAAAAACATTCAATGAGAAAAGTTCTTTAACTGACCTAGAAGTTGGGAAAACACTTGTCCTTAAAAACCTTAATTTTGAAGGTGGTACAGCCGTTTTATTACCTGAAGGAAAACCTACATTGGAAATGTTATTAAAAACAATGCAGGATAATCCATCTCTGGAAATTGAAATTGGCGGACATGTTTGTTGTTTTGATGATATGCCATTGTCCATATTGCGTGCACAATTTGTCTATAACTACTTAATAAAAAACGGAATAAACGCAGAGCGCATGAAATACAAAGGTTATAGCCGTAATAAACCAATCTTTAAAGATGACAGGGAGGAAACAAGAGCAAGAGCGAACAGGCGTGTGGAGATCACTATATTGAAAAAATAAACTGCGGAATTTCCTTTGCGTTTTTCCGCCTTCACGATAAATAATTGACAGATAAAATACTTGTATATTAATAACAATTATCCTTACCTTTACTATCCGAAACTGAAAAACAGAAAATGATTCAATCCGTTGTTTATGTTGCAAAATGTTGGGACATGTGCTATGAGTATGCTACATGCAAGGATTGACTTTTTAATATATTATTAACAAAACATATTTAAAAGGTTTTTCCGGAAAAGGAAAAACCTTTTTGCTTTAATAGTAGATTTGTTTAACATAGCTTAATTGCGAGGAACGAAACAATAAGAAATATGAGTACCGTATCAGAAATAAAAACAAATGTAGTAATACTGTTTGCAGGCGATTCAGGCGATGGTATCCAGCTGGCAGGCTCGCAATTTACCACTACTGCCGCTTTATATGGAAATGACATAAGTACCTTTCCAAATTTCCCCGCTGAGATACGCGCACCACAAGGAACAATAGCAGGCGTTTCGGGATTCCAATTGCATTTTGGAAGCGATGAGATATTTACTGCCGGTGATGCGTGTGATGTATTAGTAGTAATGAATGCCGCGGCCTTAAAAGCAAATATCAAACAATTGAAACACGGCGGGATTATCATCGCTAACACGGATGGCTTTGACGCGAAAAATTTAAAACTGGCGAAATATCCTGATGGCATAAACCCTTTACTTGATAGCTCATTGGATAAATATAAAGTGTACGAAATTGATGTTACAAAAATTACACGCACCGCTTTAGCTGATTCAGGGCTTGGTACAAAGGAAATGGACCGTTCCAAAAATATGTTTGTGCTCGGCTATATTTACTGGATGTACAATCGTTCCTTAGATAATTCAATTGAATTTTTGAAACTGAAATTTAAGAAACGTGAAGACCTTATTGATGCAAATATAAAGGCATTGAAAGCAGGCTTTAATTATGGTGATACTACAGAAACACCAATGAATCGTTTTGAAGTAAAACCGGCACCCGTTGCAAAAGGCACTTATCGCAGTATTATGGGAAACCAAGCTGCGGCGTTTGGTTTAATAGCTGCATCACAACGATCAGGATTGCAATTGTATTATGCTACTTATCCTATCACTCCCGCCTCAGATATTTTACATGAATTATCCAAACATAAAAATTTTGGGGTAAAAACATTTCAGGCGGAAGATGAGATAGCAGCCGTAACTTCTGCTATTGGTGCTTCTTTCGGAGGGTCCTTAGCTGTTACTGCTTCATCAGGCCCGGGCATCGCCTTAAAAGGTGAAGCAATAGGATTAGCATTAATGTTAGAACTTCCATTAGTAATTTTAAATGTACAACGTGGAGGGCCAAGTACCGGTTTGCCAACAAAAACAGAACAAGCCGACTTATTACAAGCACTCTACGGACGAAATGGTGAAGCGCCTGTTCCTGTTATAGCTGCTTATACCCCATCCGATTGTTTTGACACCGCCTTTGAAGCATGCAGATTAGCAATTGAATTTATGACTCCTGTTTTCTTTTTAAGCGACGGATATATTGCAAATGGTGCGGAACCCTGGAAATTTCCGTCAGCAGCGGACCTTCCTGAATTAAAAACAAGTTTCGCGAAAAATATTTTAAAGGATGGTGAGAAATTTCTACCTTATAAACGCAATGAAAAATTAGCGCGGGAATGGGCAATCCCTGGAACCAAAGGATTAGAGCATCGTGTAGGCGGTATCGAAAAGGAAAATGAAACAGGAAATATTTCCTACGATCCCGACAATCATGAATTGATGGTAAAGATCCGCCAAGCAAAAGTAGATAAAATAGCGGATTATATTCCTGAGCAAACAATTGACAATGGAAAGTTGAAAGGAAAATTATTAATACTTGGCTGGGGTTCAACATACGGCTCCATCAAAATTGCTGTAAAAGAAGCTATTGCTGAAGGACACGATGTATCACATGCGCACGTAAAATATTTAAATCCTTTTCCAAAAAATTTAGGTGACCTATTAAAAAGTTTTGATAAAGTATTGATCCCGGAAATGAATAACGGACAATTAATAAAAGTTATTAGAGATAAATATTTTGTAGATGCAAAAGGATTAAATAAAATTAAAGGAATGCCTTTTACATCAGCCGAAATAAAAGAAAAAATAGTAGAAATGTTAAGTACTGATAACGAATAAAACCCAAATTACGAATCTGTGTTTGTTAAAAATTTATCTCTGGAAGAGAAGAAGTACGATGTAAAAGAGTTATAAATTTTAATCCTATTGATACGCAATTAATAACTAAAACAGAAAACACAGATGCGTAAAATTCGTTTTATTCGTTATCCGTACAAAAATATTAAGTAAAATATAAATGGAAACAAAAATTGAATTAAAATTAACCGCAAAAGATTTTGTAACCGATCAGGAAGTTCGTTGGTGCCCGGGTTGCGGTGATTATTCCATATTAAAACAAGTGCAAACCGTAATGCCGGATTTGGGTTTGAAGCAGGAAAAGATTGTTTTTATTTCCGGTATCGGCTGCTCATCCCGTTTTCCTTATTATATGGAAACATTCGGAATGCATAGCATTCATGGCCGTGCTACAGCTGTTGCCAGTGGTTTAAAAGCTACGCGTCCTGAACTAAGTGTTTGGATTGTTACCGGCGATGGTGATGCATTATCCATTGGAGGAAATCACCTCATCCATTTATTGCGCAGGAATTTTGATGTGAATGTATTGATGTTCAACAATGAAATTTATGGTTTAACCAAAGGGCAATATTCTCCGGCATCCCCATTAGGTAAAGTTGCAAAGTCAACACCAATGGGCTCTATAGATCATCCGTTCAATCCTTTAGCTTTATGCCTTGGCGCAGATTCAACATTTGTAGCTCGTTCCATGGACCGTGATCCGATTCACTTGCGTGAAATTTTGAAACGTGCTAATTCACACAAAGGCACCTCTATGGTGGAGATTTATCAGAATTGCAATGTGTTTAATGATGGAGCATTTGAAGTGTTCACTGAAAAAGGAACAAAAAAATTAAATACACTTTTTGTTGAACAGGGCAAACCATTGGTGTTTGGAGAGAATGGAACAAAAGGAATTAAACTCGATGGATTTAAACCCACTGTTGTAAATATTACTGATGTTTCTGAAAATGATCTTTGGATCCATGATGAAGCTGATCAGGTAAAAGCAAATATACTAGTCCGTTTTTTTAATACTCCTGCAGATGAAAATCCGTTACCAAGACCTTTTGGTGTGTTTTACAAAGAAGATAGATTTTGTTATGAAAATGCGATGAATGCGCAGATAACGGAAGCCATTACTACTAAAGGAAAAGGAGATTTGGATGCATTATTGCGTGGAAAAAATACTTGGACGATTTAACACCAAATTCCTTTAATAAAAAAAATCGTCATGCAATTTTGCATGACGATTTTTTTATGTACATTCACACTTGCTAAATCAAAAAATCTGATTTAAATTCTTAATTAAAATAATTGTTTTTTAAATGTTTAATAAATTTTATTCCATGAAAAAAATACTGCTACCAATTGTTTTGGGTTTGTTGATAATCTCGCATTCCCTTGTTGCCCAAGATTGGGTTTCGATGATGCAAAATCCCAAGGTGAATTTTTTCGAAGTGCAAAAAGCATTCAATAAATATTATGAGAAAGCGAAAGCCGAAAAGGAAAAAGAAAATAATATTTCTAAAGATTCGGACGAAAGAATGAGCGAAGAAGAAAATGAAGAAATGCAAGTACCGGGTTACTCAATATACAAGAGATGGGAATGGTTTATGGCTCAACGTGTTTCTGAAACAGGTGAACGACCAGCTCCGGATGCTGTATGGAAAGCAATGGAAGAATATAAAGATGCCAATAGGGCTTCAGGTGCAGGAAACTGGAAATATATCGGAAACACTTCAGTTACAGGGCTTTCAGGTGCAGGACGCGTGAATTTTGTACGCGTTCACCCAACAAATGCCAACACTATTTTTATTGGATCGCCAGCCGGTGGCCTCTGGAAATCAACTGACGGTGGTTCAACTTGGAGTTCAAATACCGACTGGTTAGCTCAAACAATCGGGTGCTCTGATATAGCTATAAATCCTACAAACACCAATATAATGTATCTCGCCACTGGGGACGGTGAAGCTAGTGACACTTATTCTGTAGGATTACTTAAATCAACTGATGGCGGAGTTACTTGGAACCCAACGGGATTTTCATCTGTGATTTCTCAGACCCAAGCAATGAGCAGGGTACTTATTAACCCGTCAAATGTAAATATTATTTTAGTGGCTACTTCTGCAGGTGTATATCGTAGCACTGATGCTGCGGCTACATTTACAAAGGTGCTGACAGGGGCATATAAAGATATGGAATTCGTACCCGGTTCTCCAAATACAGTATATACTTGTGGCACTGAATTTTACAGATCAACAAATAATGGTGTTACTTGGACTAAAACCTCTTCCGGTCTTCCGGCTGCAGCAACCTTAAGCCGCATGGCTTTTGCAACTACTGCCGCTGATCCTACTTATGTATATCTAATTGCTGGATTGGCTGGACCAGCTTATGGCACCGAAGGGTTTTATAAATCAACTAATAGCGGAGTCAGCTTTACCAGAGTAGGTGCAGCGAACGCTCCAAATATTGGAACACAACAGTGGTACGATCTTGCAATAGCTGCCTGCCCTGGAGCAAAAGACGAAGTTCTACTTGGCGGACAAACACAATTTCTTAAATCCACAAACGGTGGTACCAGTTGGACAGCCATTGGTGCAAATACGCATGTGGATTATCACGATTTAATTTATACCAATAACACAACTTGCTATGTAACGAGTGATGGAGGTGTGTGGAGTTCAACTAATAATGGTGCCAACTGGACGGACAAAAGTAATGGACTTCCTATTTCACAGATATACGGATTTGGACAATCATCCACTACTGCCAATCTTCAAATACATGGATGGCAGGATAATGGAACAACTCGTTTCAACGGTTCATGGTCCCAGGCAATGGGCGGAGATGGAATGTTGTGTTTTATCAGTTGGAATAATAATAATAATATGTGGGGATCCCAATACAGTGGATCCCTTAATAAATCTACTAACGGAGGTGCTAGTTGGGCAGCATGTAATGGAAATATTCCGGGAATAGGCGCTTGGGTAACACCATGGTGCGAAGATCCTGTTACAGCCAATACTATTTACGCCGGTTTCGCTGATGTATGGAAACATGCAAGCGGAGGAGGAACTTCAGGCTGGGTACAAATCAGTAATTTTGGTTTACCTGCTCTTACTTATATTACTCAGTTAGCCGTTTCTCCTGCGGATAATAAAGTGATCTGGGCAACAGGTGGGGGGCAATTATTTAAAACTTCCAATGGTGGCACAACCTGGACCACTATAGCAACCGTCCCTTCTGGAACAATTACTTATATTGCATGTCATACTACCAATCCTAACAAAGCATGGATTACTTATTCAGGATTTAACGGTAGTATGAAAGTATTCCAAACAAATGATCAGGGGGTAAACTGGATTAATTTATCCAGTTCACTTCCAAACATTCCGATAAATTGTATCACTTATGCTAAAGGTTCAAACGATGGGATTTATATTGGCACTGATGTAGGTGCTTATTATAGAGATGTATCTTTTTCAACTTGGCAGCCCTTTTCATCAGGGTTACCAAATGTTTCCGTATCACAGATCAATATTTATTATCCTACCAATAAAATCCGTTGTTCTACTTATGGAAGAGGAATGTGGGAATCTGATTTTTATGTGCCCGCTGTTTATCCACCTGTGGCTAATTTTACTTCGAAAGGAAGCATTTCTTGTCCTGGTGCTGGAGTTAAGTTTACTGATCAGAGTTCAGGCCCACCAACCTCTTGGAAGTGGTCATTCCCTGGAGGAACTCCATCCACTTCAACAGCGCAAAACCCTTACGTAGGATACAATTCATCTGGCACTTATCCGGTAACATTGATTACAACCAATTCTGTCGGGGCTGATACTATAACTTATAATTCGTATGTTACAATAGCTACCAGCTCTATTGCCGCACCTGTTACAACGGGTGGTGTAAACTGTTCTGCCCCTGGAGTAGTCAATCTAAAAGCAACAGGTGCCGGAACAGGAGCGCTGCGTTGGTGGGATGCAGCCGGTGGAGGAAATATTGTTGCAACCGGACCGACATATTCTCCGACTCTTTCTACCACAACCACTTTCTATGTGGATCAATTTCTTCCGGCAGCACCTGATGATATCATATCAGTTGACAACACAATTGGCGCAGGATCCTCCTTTACTACCAGTGATTTCAGAGGCTTGTACTTTGATGTATTATCGCCTATCATTTTGAATAGCGTAATTGTGTATGCTGGTGCTGATGGTAACAGAACCATAGAAGTGCTTGATCCTTTGGGTAATACACTGATGGATACGACTCAATTTGTCGCTGGGGGTGCTACTCAAGTATTTTTGAATTTTAAAATTTATCCAGGGAAGCAATATCTTATTAAATGCCGAGGATTCGTAGATTTATTCCGGAACAGTGATGGTGCTGTTTATCCATATACTTCCTCAGCAGTAAATATTACAGAAAGTAATGCGAGCTTACCTGGATATTTTTATTTTTTCTATAATTGGCAATACTCTTCTCTTCCTTGTAATACTGAACGAACACCGGTTACAGGAACAGTTGGATGTACTGGCATAGAAGATGTACTTATGAACGGTTCGCTTAATGTATTTCCAAATCCGAACGAAGGAACATTTGATTTGGCTTTTAATATTAATACTACGGATGATTACACTATTAATATTCTCAATACTCTTGGTCAAAGTGTATATAAAGAAAACCTGAAAAATTTCTCCGGAAATTATTCCAAAAAATTTGATATCACCCGTTTTGGACCTGGTTTATATATGATGAGCCTGTCAAATTCAAAAAACGAATCACTCAAAAAAATCATTACATATTAATTCTGCAATTAATAATCACTAACGTCCGAAATAAATTTAAAGGGAGATTACTAACAAGTAATCTCCCTTTTTTATGGAGTTTTGAGTTAGCCGCAAAAAACAACTGCTATTGAAATACAAATATGGTGTGGATGCTAGTAAACTTGTTGAAACGGTTTTAGGAAATACACCGTGTAATTATTTTCAAGGCTATCATTAATCAAACTCATCATTAAAAATTTGAGTAGTTGAAACCCCTAACGACCGTATAACTTTCATAAGATTTTTATAGGTAATATTTCCTGTGCCTTTTTCATAATTTCCATAAAGAACCCGCGGTAGTTCATTATCATAAGCAAACATTTCAAAACTTGTATATCCCTTTTTAATGCGTAATTGTCGCATTCTCTTTCCCAGTTTAACAAGATCCGAATCTATTCCTTTTGATGCCTTATCGCTTTTTTTCTTATTTTTCATCAGAACAAAAAAAAGGGATATAAAAGATATATGTAACATCGTTAAAAACATTATATAATATCGTTTTTAGAATTATATTTGCCGGGTTATTTTACGTAATGAACCTATTGAATGCTAAATCATAACTTATAAACATTAAATAAATACATGCATATGAAATCAAAAACACTTATTTCTTTATCAATTGCAACAAGCCTTGTACTTGCAGCAAATACTGCAAAAGCACAGTGGCAATCAGTCGCGCCTAATCATGTTTCTAACAATAATCTCGGAAACGTAGGCATTAAAAGTGGCGGCACAGCATTTGTTCCAAGTGCTTTATTTCAGGTGCAAGGAGGTAGTGTTTTGTTTGATGGAACAACGGGCACTACTCCTGTTAGCGGGGCAGGTACAAGAATGATGTGGATACCTTCTAAAAGCGCTTTTAGAGCAGGTTTTGTAACACAAACTACTTTCGGAGGTTTATATCCTTGGGATGATTCCAACATCGGAATAGGATCTGCTGCGTTTGGTCAGAACGCTATGGCAAGTGGTGCCAACTCTTTTGCATGTGGAGGGTCTTCTATTGCAAGCAGCTACGGTTCTTTTGCATGTGGAAACGTTACAACTGCGTCCGGAGGTTATTCATCAGCATTTGGATTAGTTACTACAGCACAATCGTATGCATCTTTTGTAATAGGACAGCGCAATTATAACCCTGGCACATATAGTCCAGACACTTGGATTGCAACAGAACCGCTATTTGTAATTGGTAATGGTGCAAATGCAAAATTACCACCATCAAATGCAATGACGGTTTTAAAAAATGGAAATGTGGGAATTGGATTAGGTACTAGAATGCCTGTGGCTAAAATAGATGTATATGAACCGAGCACCACTACTCCACTTAATACTGCGCTAAAAATTGGAGCATATATGAATAATGTAGGAACAGGTACATTTATGGATTTTAATTTAAACTGGACAGGTACATATCCAAATTGGATAGGTGGCAGAATAGGTTCTATTTACGAAACTAATAGCCCAGGAAATAATAGAGCTGCTTTAGTATTTTATACTAATGATGATAACAATGCTACACTTGGGGCGGCAGGTACATCTGAGAAAATGCGTATTCAAGGAAATGGGAACGTTTTAATTAATAAAATATCTCAAGTAAATTCCATTTATAAACTGGATGTTAATGGTTCTGTTAGAGCAAATGAAGTTGTAGTTAATACCACAGGTGCCGATTTTGTTTTTGAAGATGAATATAAACTTACATCACTTGCAACACTGGAACAAAGTGTTAAACAAAATAAACATTTGCCCGGTATTGCATCTGCTTACGAGATGCAAACAAATGGTGTAAATATTGGTGAATTTAATACAACATTACTCCAAAAGGTAGAAGAACTCACGCTTTATATTATTGACCAAAACAAACGTATTGAGGCGTTGGAGAAAACAATCACAAAATAAAAATTAAACATTTTTGTTATGAAAATACTTAAACAAAGTATATTACTTTTTACAAGTATCATTTTTATTACTGTTGCTGCCTGCAAAAAATATCCTGATGGACCATTAATTAGCTTTCACTCAAAGGAGAAAAGAGTAGTAGGCGAATGGCTTGTAGATTATTATTCCATTAATGGATATGATTCTACAAGCTATTTACAAGCTAAACCTTATTATGGAAAATATTCCCTCCATGCTCCAAGAGGAGATAATTCTCCTGCTTTTGATCTTGTAAGTAACAATGGCACCTATTGCACTTTTGGAAATTGGAGGTTTACAAATAATAAAAAAAATTTATTTGTATCCCAACAAGATGGTTGTAATTCCTCTATATCTGAATTTAACGCCAATCCTTTTGTCGCTAGTAATGTTACATGGGAAATAAGGCGCTTAACAGAAAAAGACTTGTGGTTTAAAACTACGTATAACGGAAAAGAATATTTTATGAAACTAAAACATTGAACCGTATGAAAAAATATAAAAGCATTCTATTAATTGTACTGTTATTTTCTATTCAACTGAAGGCTCAAGATGATTTAACAAATATGAAAAAATATTGGTTTTATCATTACCGACTGGTAAATGATTTTTTAGCAAAAGGTGATAAACAGGGCGAATCAGAACCAATGGGGCAAAGAGCTTTAGGGGCATCAAATAGTTCCACTGCTAAGTGGGGGGATCAAACAATATGCCTAGCTCAATATATTTCCGTCTTGGCAACAGAATATAAATTATTACATGATCGTAGTCAGCCAACTGATACCACTGTGCAGGAATTATATTATGCCCTGAGAGCCTTTAATCGATTGGATTATACTGCCGAAACAAATACTTCATACTGTACAGACGCAAATTCACTAAATGGATTTTTTATGAGAGATGATGTTAGTTATAATTTTTTGATCAATCACCCGAAGTTAGCACAAGGCGTTACATCTGGAAGAATAGTTAACATAGTAAAATCTGATTATCTTGCACATCTTAATACCGGTGACCGAGGCGACGAGATGAGTCAAGATCAAGTAATGCATTTGATGGGGGCTTTTGCATTGGTACGTACATGTATACCTTTGGGTGTAAGTTATAAAATAAATGGTATTTCACAGCCTCTGAATGTTGCTGACCCCAATGCAGATATTTATCAAGAAGCTATTAATATTACTGATAGGATAATTTCATATATCAAAAATTCCAGTTGGATCATTTATATACCTCACACCGCTGTTAATACTAAAGTTTATCAAGGTTCCGATGCATACTATATAGCTTATGGATTTGCTGAAGCAGCTAATTATATTAAATGGGGTAGTTCTTCTAACCTAATTTACTTTCCTGTTGTTCACAGGTATTCTAACCCAAATTATCAAGATGCATTATCTGAAACTTCTTGTGTTACCCCTCTTCCTTTTACTTGGATGATGAATGGGCAAAATGCAATTAATTTTATTCATGATGATTATAAAAGAGATTTAATTGCCACCGTTGGTGATTCCTGGTATACTCATTCCCTTATTATCTCAACGGTAAAACCCGTTCAAATAATTAGTTTTATCAAATTAGATTGGAGGCACCCTTTAAAATTATTTACGGAAATAACTACTGCCTTTGTTAATGCCCTTGAGCTCCCTAAGCCAGTAACATTATCGGAAGTATCTTCCAAAGTTAAAGGTATTAACCCTTATAATTATTATCACTTTCCACTTTTATATCAAGCATTGCATGGTAATAACGCTTTTAATTACATCTCACCAAACACTTATACTAGTTTGCTCAATTTAGCACCCCCGTGCGGTCCTTATAACTATAGTTATCCCAACAACTCATCCACGTATGAGTGGACAGCAGATAGCCGTGTTTATGATGCAGAGGATAGAGGTAAAGGCACTACAGATTCATATGGTGAATATAATGGCTTGGATTATATGTTGTATTATAATTTATATCATTTAGCTGCAGATAATATTATACAACCTACCGTACCTACAGTAAATTATATGGATAGGGTTATTACCATTCCTTTTCCAACGACGGACAACCCACCATTTGGTACTGCAACCAATCCTGCAAATCTTATTGCTTTTAATACAATAACTGCGTCAAACATTGCGAATAGTAATTCAGTGGTTACGTATCGTGCAGGCAGCTCAATTGTTCTTAAACCAGGGTTTACAGCCAAATCAGGATCAGTCTTTCATGCATATATACAGCCTACAGATCCATCAACCTGCGGTGAATATATTAATACTAATAATAGAAGTTCCACGCCTGACTATACTAGACAAACCACTTTCGTTAATTATCCAAAAAGTGCTTCTACTGAATACGCCTATTCCAGCGAGGTAACTACTCCCACAAATGATAATAAAAATAATGAAGTTTCGAAAAACACTACTTCTGCGACATCTGTTAATACACAAAACGCTCCTGAAACAATGCAAACAGTATCCGGTATTCTTGTTAACCCCAATCCCAACAATGGTACATTTCAACTAATGGTAACTCATAAAAATCAATCGATTGGTGTTAAAGAAATAAAAGTGTATGATATGATGAACAACATTGTCTGGTCTATTGGTTCAGCAGAAGATGCTGTATTTAATATTGATATATCAGGATATAAACCGGGCATTTATTATGTGCGTAGTGTTAATACATTGGGTGAAGTAGAAATGAAAAAATTAATTAAACAATAATAATAAAAAAGCTTGTCGAATGATTGAAGAATTTCAATTTGCGATTTGGCAGCTAATTATAATTTAATTCAAAAATCATGAAAAAATATATCATTGCAATTGTTTTATTTATTCAATTTAGCACCCTGCATTCTGTAGCGCAATCTTGGGTAGTAACCAAGAATGTTTCTCCTACCTATAGTTTTTATACTCCTACTTATAGTTTTTCAACTCCCAGCACTCCAACAATGAATGATTCCTTGAACGTGAAATTCTATTATAATTACACAGTAGATTCTGCCATTGCTTTTCATGTACTTGAACATCAAAATGCTAAATTTGATTCTACCCACACTGACACATTGGGTTTTATTGTTAGTTCATTTATTAGTTCAACAGGTTCAACATTATTAAGTAGCCAAAACCTTCCTATTACTAATGGATATAAAGGGGTAGAAATTAACACTCAGTTTATTGATCCTGATAATGGCCAAATGGTAGTATCTTATATGCGATTGTATTTTCAACAAGATCTAATGCTAACATTTGCAGTTACAGGATATCAAAGCAATCAAACGCAAGTAGTTTCAAATAAAATTTTATTTTTTAATTCAATATCGTTTACTCCATCGGGTTAATTTCCCTTCGCTCAAATCAGATTGCTAGTTAAAGCTCTTTGAAAAAGAGGGTTAGACAAAGGTTAAGTAGTCGTCCATCAAAAAGTCCTACATCCTTACGATATCAACAATTTAAGTTAAAAAATTGTTATAAAAATTTGCAAGAAACGAATAAAGTTATTCGTAAAACTTGCAGATTTGTGCATGCTAG
>JBBSPS010000007.1:0-41652 GCA_038258655.1 Bacteroidia bacterium | reverse complement strand
CCTAAAAACATGAAAAAATTAGAAAAAATGAAAAGTTTTGAACTAAAAAGTATTGGCTCAATATGGGGCGGTATCGGCTGTTATAAATACACCCAAAAGACCGACTATACAACTAATCCTACTACCGGTAATTGTGAAGTAGACGAAACATGCTGGGAATGCGATGATGTTGCTGTATCAGGATCATCTGCATCTGGATCATTGGCTTAATCTTGATTAATAGAGTAGCGAAAAAATATTTTCGCTACTCTATTTAAAATTATATAATATGATATTAATTGTTGGTTCCAAAGAAGAGAATACTGTACAGGAAATAATGTCCTGGTTAGATTTTTTTAAACAAAAAACCTGCGTTATTGAACACTGTGATTTGGAGAATATAACTTATTCTTTAAGTTTAAATGATAATGCAGATGAAATTACATTTAATCAAAATGGTAAAAATATTCCACTAGATGATGTTAAAATGGTGTGGTTTAGGAAATCATCATTTAATAGAAAGAGTGATTTGCATCAGGTGGAAAATAAACCTCGATTACATCAAAGGCTTTCTTTCCATTTGGAACGGGAATTATGGGGCTTTAAAAACAGCCTCTATAACATGATATTAAGCTCTAAGTCATGTCTTGGAGACCCTGAAAAAAATGACATTAATAAAATATACTCTTTAATTAATGCTAAAAAGGCAGGGTTAAAAATACCTTCTACACTGATAACTACCCGGAAAAAGGTAAGCGGTGACTTTTTAAATAGAAACAAAAATATTATTACTAAGACGATGCAAGATTCTATTATGGTTTGGGAAAATGACAGAGCATATTCCTTATATACCAATAGTGTAAATAGTGATGAAATAAATGAAGCGGAGGAATCTTTTTTTCCTTCCTTGTTTCAGGAAGAAATTATAAAAGAATTCGAAATACGAACATTTTTTCTCAATGGTACATGCTACAGCATGGCTATTTTTTCCCAATCTGATCAAAAAACACAAGTTGATTATAGGGACTATAATTGGAAAAAAATGAATCGAATGGTACCATATAAATTACCATTAGATATAGAAAAAAAGATAATAAATTTTATGAGCCTGATAAACTTAAACACTGGTTCTATTGATTTAATTAAATCAAAACAAGGAGAATACATTTTTTTGGAAATAAACCCGGTAGGCCAATTCGGGTTCGTTTCAGCACATTGCAATTATTATTTGGAAGAAGAAATGGCAAAACACTTATCTAACAATTAAAATGAAAAAATATCTTTTTGATGAAATTGAAGGCAAAACAATAAAAAATATGCCGTTTAATTATAAATACATTTTCTCTCGGGATGAAAAAGAAATTGGGAAAACAAGGGGTAAATATGTAACCTGTGATTTTTTGCAGAGCAATAACTATTCGGTTGTTCCTTATTATAAACCAATTTCAACAACTTTACCGAAAGATTTAAAAGAATTAAACAATGAGTGAGCTAAAACTAAAGAAATACGGTTGCTGTTTTGCTGTGAAAGGATTTGCCAAAAGTATAATCTGTGATTTACAACATGGAAATGTTAATCACATTCCTAATGATTTATATGACTTGCTTCAAAAACATGAAGGACAAACATTGGATCAAATATATAATTCATATAAGAATGAAGAAAATGAAACAATAGATGAGTACATTGATTTCTTAATTACTAATGAATACGCCTTTTGGACTTCAGAGCCGGATAACTTTCCTCCTTTAAATAAAAAATGGAACTTTCCCGGACTCATAAGTAATGTATTAATTGATGTAAATCCAAATAATATTTTACTTACAGGTATTGAATCGCTCCATCTAAACAAAATAGGAGCAGTGGCATTGCAAATTCGCTTTACCGAAAAAATATCTTTTGAATCCTTAGATAAATTTTTAGGACATTTTTCAAATTCAAGAATTCAATCGATTGAAATTGTAATCAAGTATCAAGATTATGTTGATGATGCAAAATTCAAAAACCTATTAAATAAACATTTGCGTATAAACCATGTGATTATATATTCTGCTCCATTTAGTGGAAAAAAAGAAAATGAATTTAATATTTTATTTTTTATTACAGAAAGCTTAGAGCAAGCTACTTCAAAAGGCCCTACATCAGAATCACATTTTGCCGTAAATAAAAATGTTTTTATGGAATCTCAATTTCAAAATACTTACTTTAATAAAAAACTCTATATAGATGAAAATTTAAACATTAAAAATGCTCCTGAAACGGAAGCCCTTGGTAACCTATTAATTGATGAATTATTGCCCATATTGGAAGGTGAATCCCTTAAAAGGCACTGGAATGTGCAGAAAGATGCGATAAAAGTATGTAAAGACTGCGAGTTTAGATATTTTTGCGTAGATTCAAGATTACCAAAATCCAATGAATCGGCTAATGAATATTATTTTGATTCACCATGTAGTTATGACCCATATAAGAATACCTGGGGAAATTAAATTGTGTTAAATCATGAATAAACTGAAATATATTTTTTTGATCAGTATATTTTTCCTTGTTTCATTTACTGAAAGAAACAATCTGAAAGAGAATAAAAGTACTGTAAATATCATGGATAAATTCACTTCGCCTTCTAAAGGCGATTACTTAACTCCTTTAGCGTTTGGAATTGAAAATAAAGATTCAATATTAAAAAATGTTCCATCAGATCTTTATTATCAAATTATGGCGACAAACTTTTCTTATGTAGGCAATTATAAAAAAGCACTTGAATATTGGGACATTCAGAGTGATACGAATTCAACCAATTTTGATGAAAAAAGTATTGAAAATATTTCTTTTAAAAGTGCAAAGTCATTCATTTTAAAAAAGGCAAAATCTGAACGGGTCATAATGTTCAATGAGGCACATCACATGCCTTTGCATAGGGCATTTATATTATCACTACTTCCTGAATTGAAAAAACAAGGATTTAATTATTTGGCTTTGGAAGCGCTCAATTATTTGGATGAAAACAATTTGAATGCTCGAAAAAGTGTTACGCAGTCAACAGGAACGTATACAGCTGAACCCGTGTACGCAGAGTTAATTAACTTGGCTTTAACACAGGGTTTTAAAATTATAGCTTATGAAGAGAAAGGATTTTGTTCAGAGTCCGGTCTTGATTGTAGAATCAAGCGTGAAAAAGAGCAGGCATTAAATCTGTCAAATTTTATGAAAACAGATTCCAGTGCAAAAATAATAGTAATCGCTGGTTATGACCATATCATGGAAAATAATTCATTCAAAATGATGGCGCAGTACTTCCAGGAAAATACTATGATTAACCCCTTAACTATTGACCAAGTTGATATGTGCGAAAGAAGCAATATTAAATGTGAAGAACCGACTTATCGATTTATTTCAAAGAAACATTCATTTAAAGAGCCAATGGTTGGATTTTTAAATAGTTCTCCAATAGTTTTAAGCGATAAAAAGGGCAAAGTGGATGTACAGGTAATTTTTCCCCGAACCAGTTTTGAAAATGACAGGCCAAATTGGTGGAACACATTTCAAACAAAGAAAAAATTTGATCTTAATTATTTAACATCTAAAGTCGAGAAAAAGAAATGGGTAATTATTCAGGCTTTTGACGTAAAAAATTATGACAGTAATGCAATACCGACCGATCAAATGGCTTTTAATTTAAGCATTGATACCTTATCTGATAAATATCTTTACCTCAATAAGGGTGATTATTTTATAAAAGTTTTTTCGATAAATAATGAAAAATTATATGAACAAAATATTAAAATCGATTAATAAAATGAACTCTACCAAACGATTTAAATTGAAACTCTTTTTGAGCTGTTTATTAATTTTTGCTCCAGTTATTTTTTTAACAGGGCAAAATAAACCCACAACTATTAGTGGATACTTTGTTTCCGCTGATGGCAAGGATACTCTAAATTTTAATGTTTCTTCCTTTTATAGTAAATCTGGATATTTTAATGATAGTGTTCTCTTTTTTAAAATATCAGATAGTAAGCAAATTGAAAAAATTACCGGAGTCATTAAAATAAAATATTTCAATAAGAATAAGGTTATTATCAGGGTTCCTTTAAACTCAAAATGGAAAATCAAACCTGAAAACAAGGACTATTTGACAAATTTTGCTTTTATATATTCTCCCTTAAAGGGAAAAATAAAATATATCAGCTCGGAAAAGAAACAGATGATAGTTTCTCAAAAATACAATACTCTTTCTGCTACTCTTGATGTTTTAAAACTGCTTGTTTTGACTTATGTAGAATAGCCATTTGTTTTTATAAAAAAAGCATTAATAAAAGAAATCATTTAAGCATGAAGCATATTTAAATCAAATCTGCACCTAAAGAATTCAAGAATTATTAAATAATTCCCTTTAAGTTATGGAATGCGTTCACAACTATATTACTGTATCTGCGCTTTAACAGCGTCAATCATTTTTTTATACACTCGCTTTTATGTACTCTCCCAATACAGAAAAAGAAGTCGTCATTTCTTTTATCTTTTTCATAGCTGTTTTGTAATCCTCATATTTATTCCATTCTGCATCCACATGAAATGAGTATTCATTTCGCTTTCCAAGCACAGGGACACTTTGTATTTTAGAAAGATTCACATTATTTTTTTTCATTACTGTCAGTACATCTGCAAGCGAACCTGTATGGTGCTTCACACGAAAACAAACAGAAGCTTTGTTCGGATCTTTCTGTTTTTTATTTCCTTTTGAAAGCAGGAAAAATCTGGTAAAATTTTCAGAATTATTTTCAATGTTCGCAGACAAAACGGGAACATTATAAAGTGCGGAAGCTACTTTATTTCCAACTGCTGCAGTATTTCGCAAATTTTTGTCATGAATATTTTTTACACAGGATGCAGTATCACCTTGCTCAATAATTTTAATGTGAGGATGTTTTACCAAAAAGTTAGAACATTGTGCTAATGCCATCGGATGTGAATGAATGAATTCAATGTCTTTCATCTTTACCCCTTCCAATGCAAGCAAATGCAATTCGATTTTCAAATATTGTTCACCTATAATCGTAATTTTATATTCATCAATTAAATTATAATTCGGCAATATACTACCTGCTAAAGAGTTTTCGATAGCCATCACAGCATAGTCGGCTTCTTTATTTTTTAACATTTCACAGCATTTACGAAATGTAAAACACTTTAATGTTTTAATGTCATCACCATAAAATTTATGTGAAGCAAGATCATGAAATGATCCTGTTGTTCCGAAAATGGCTACTTTAAATTTTTGCATAATCTTATTTGATTGACCTAACCCCTCTCCTTGAAAAAGTAGAGGGGAACGAGTTACAAGTCCTTCTCCTTTTTCAAGGAGAAGGACTTAGGATGAGGTTTTATTTTTTACCAAGTATCCTCGATACTTTTAATTTCATTTCTTTTTTTATACTGTCATTACACAAATTACCAATACTTCCTTCGTGTGTATGATTTATTTTTGAAGGAACTTTAAAATTTCCTTTTTCAATTGCATTCCCTACTTTTTTGTATGCCTCACGAAAAGGAACTCCTGAAAGTACTTCAGCGTTTACCACCTCCACACTATACAAATGTTTGTATTTTTCATCTTTCAGAATATCATCCTTCACTTTTATGTGTTGTAACATAAATTCTGTGGTGAGTAAACAATTTTTTAATTCAGCAATTGCAGGAAATAAGCTTTCTTTTGTCAATTGCATATCACGATGATAACCCGATGGCAAATTATTGATAAGCAAGGTCAGTTCATTTGGTAATGCTTGCAATTTATTGCATTTAGCACGTATCAACTCAAACACATCTGGATTTTTTTTATGCGGCATAATGCTGCTACCTGTTGTTAAATTATCAGGAAAGGTGATGAAACCGAAATTTTGGTTCATGTACAAACATACATCATACGCTAATTTAGAAAGTGTAGCCGCAACAGATGCCATTGCCACGGCCGCTACTTTTTCTGTTTTACCCCGCGTCATTTGTGCATACACCACATTGTGATTCATCGTTTCAAACTCCAGTAATTTTGTTGTCATGCTGCGGTTAAGCGGAAACGATGAACCATAACCTGCTCCCGAACCTAAAGGGTTTTTATTAGCAACATTATATGCAGCAACCAATAATTCCATATCATCCGTTAAGCTTTCAGCATAAGCGCCAAACCACAAACCAAATGAAGACGGCATCGCGATTTGAAAATGGGTATAGCCCGGCAACAATTTATTTTTATGTTGTTCACTTAATTTTAGTAGTTGATCAAACAGGTTGGAAACCTGTTTTACAATTTCTTTTAATTCATAACGGATGTATAATTTAATATCAACCAATACCTGGTCGTTACGTGAACGTCCGCTATGTATTTTTTTTCCTGCTTCACCAATACGTTTGGTCAACATCAATTCAATTTGTGAATGAATGTCCTCCACTCCGGCGTCAATTTTAAATTTTCCTTTTTTGATTTCATTCAAAATATTTTTTAATTCTGTATGAATGGAAAATAATTCTTTCTTCGTTAATAAACCTATCGACTCCAACATGTGAGTATGTGCAATTGAGCCAAGCACATCAAATTCAGCCAATACCAAATCCAATTCATTATCCTTACCGACAGTAAATTTCTCGATCAGTTCAGAAGATTTATTATTTTCTTTTTGCCACAATTTCATTTAGTTGAGTTTTAAGTTTATAAGTTCAAAAAAATACGATCATCTTAATTGGTGAAACGCTGTTCACTTTTTGGAAATCGTAAACAAATAACTACATAATAAGATTCATTTCTCTATTTTTTTGGCACCTTTTTTATTCTGCAATATTTTGGCATTTTCTATACTAACTATTTTTTTGCCTGTTTTGGCTTCTATAGCCTTACGTGTATTTCCTGCAATAGTACCACCTTGAGAAGCCACTATCTTGCTCTCGTTTAAAGTTGATGGGCTTTTTTCTTTTGATATTTCTGCAGTAGTAGCTTCAGCAAGCATATTAAGTACTAATTCCAGATTGGTCATATGATCTCGAAGGTTTTCTTTTTTTAAATTTTTATGCTTTTTATACTGCTTTATCGTTTTTCCACTCCAAGCCTGTGTAATAATATCAGTTAGAGTTGCAAACTCTTGCCCTTTTTTTATTCCTCTACTTTCCCATTCATCTGTAAGCTCTTTTCGTACCTCTATACTTTTTAATCTCTGATTAATCCACTCTTTACTATATCCAAGCCTTAAATAATTTTCCATTGCCCTGTCTATTATCATTTCAGGGTTTTGTGACTCTTCTATTCTTTCGTAACCAACTTTTGCTAACCATTGCTTAAATGGTTCCGCTTTGGGAGATGGTATTGATTGAATTAAACGTAATAGTTGCTCCGTATCCGCTACATCCGTTTTGTAAAATTTCCCATCAGTAGATTCCATTTTCAGTTGTACGATATTTTCGTACAACTGACTTCCCTCGTTAGAAAGCTTTTTCTTTAAATCACTCCAATACCTTTTAGGGATGCTGCTGTCTGTCAAAACTTCCACAATATCAATCACAGAAAAATACCATTTCTCCTCTTCTTCATTCCAGAATGAACGAATCTTTTTGCTTTCGAATAACTTTATATTGTTCATGATAATTTAACTGCTGATTTTATGAATTATATATTACTTATAATTTCTTTCCACTCTTACATTGTGAAATTCTGAAGAAACAATACGATTCTTGTCATTTATTTTTTTTTTGCCACAATTTCATGGAGTTGTAAATTTTAAGTTGTAGAATAATTTATTCTATCTTTTGTCCGTTTTTATATTTTTCTATTCTATCTATTGTTCCATCTTCCTTGTAATAAGTCCACAAGCCATTTTTTATTGAACATAACCCTCTGTCAAATAAATTGGTCCAATTACCCGTTTCATTGGTCTTGTAATATCCAATAGTTTTAATTTTTCTAGAAGAATAATATTCAACAAATTTATCAACCCCACAATCAGTATAGGAAAACCCTTCCTGTAATAGTTTACCATCTCGATCATAACGTCGTAACCAACACGGCCTACACGCGTCTATTGTATTCGATTGTAAATTGGCTTTATCATATTTTTTTTGTTAGTATTGCTATTATCAACAGTATATTTAGTTTTTTGATTTTTTGATTTTGATTTTACAACCACCCCATCTCTAGAAACAGTTTTTTGTAATGTTATTTCATTTTTCTGTGTGTCATGAGGCCTATATTCAACCGTATCTACCTGCCCATAAGTCAAAGAGAAGAAGGCCAAACTGAAAATCATCAAAAGTATTTTTATCATTACTTAAAACTTATAACTCCTAATAACATTTTAGAATACAATTCAATCCCCTCTTTTATTTCATTCACATAAATATATTCATCAGCAGTATGCGAGCGAGCTGAATCACCGGGGCCAAGTTTTAAAGAAGAAAAATTCATCAATGCCTGATCGGATGTAGTTGGCGAACCATAAGTAGTACGTCCTAATTTTATTCCTGCTTTTACAATTGCATGATCTTTACTTATGGAAGATGGTTTTAACCGTAATGAACGTGGCTTTATTTCACAAGCAACATGTTGTTTAATAATTTCCAGCGCTTGTTCATTTGAATACATATCAGTTGTTCGCACATCCACTGTAAATTCACATTTATCAGGAACAACATTGTGTTGAGATCCGGAATGAATAATGGTAATGCTCATTTTCACCGGACCTAATGTTTCGGATACATTCGGGAATTGAAACGTGCGAAACCACTCGATATCTTTCAATGCTTTGTAAATGGCATTCTCTCCTTCGTTGCGTGCAGCGTGCCCGGATTTACCATAAGCAGTAGAATCAAGCACCATCAAACCTTTTTCAGCGATCGCTAAATGCATTTGTGTAGGTTCTCCTACAATTGCAAATTCTACATTTTCTAATTCCGGCAACACTAACTCTATCCCATTTTTTCCCGATATTTCTTCTTCAGCGGAAGCGGCAAAAATTAAATTATAATTGGATAATGGCTTATCATAAAAATAAAGAAACGTAGCAAGCAGAGACACCAGACAACCTCCGGCATCATTGCTTCCCAAACCAAATAATTTTCCATCCTGCTCAATCGCTTCAAATGGATCTTTTGTATAACCCGAATTAGGTTTTACTGTATCGTGATGAGAATTAAGAAGTATTGTTGGTTTACCTTTTTGATAATGCTTATTAAATGCCCAAACATTATTTAGTTTACGTAAAGTACTTACTCCTTTTGCTGCAATATAATTCTGAAGCAGATCAGCAGTTTTATTTTCTTCTTTACTGAATGAAGGAATAGTGATCAACTGTTTTAGCAATGCAATTGCTTCCACAGTTAACTGATCTAACTTTTCTTTTTCAGGCAATAAGTTTTGTTCCTGCGTGTTCATTTTCTTTTGTTGTGTTTATTAGATCATCTGAATGTGCGATCACTACAGATTTTACTCCTTTGGTAATTGCTTCAAATGCATTGTCCAATTTAGGGATCATTCCTTTTGAAATAGAGCCATCTATCAAATATTTTTTATATGTTGCCGGTGTAATTGTTTCAATCACCGAATTATTATCCGATACATCTTTCAACACACCTTTTTTCTCAAAACAAAAATTCAATTGCACATCATATTTTTTTGAAAGAGCTATCGCCAATGTAGATGCAATCGTATCTGCATTTGTATTCAGCAACTGACCTTCACCATTATGCGTGATGGCACAAAAAACAGGTGTAATGTCATTTGAAAGAAATGTAGAAATTAATTCCGCATTTACATCTTCCGATTTTATATCTCCAACAAAACCATAATCTATCTTTTCTACTTTCCGTTTATTTGCTTTTATCACATTTCCATCAGCACCCGATAAACCTAGCGCATTTATTTCTTTGGCTTGCAGCGATGCAACAATTTGTTTGTTGATTATACCTGCATATACCATAGTAGCAATTTTCAATGTTTCTGCATCGGTGATTCGCCTTCCATCAACCACCTGTTGTTCAACACCCAAGCGTTGAGCTAATTCAGTTGCCAACTTACCGCCACCATGTACTAAAATTTTCAAATCCTTAATCTTAGAAAAATCGTAAAGAAATTTCTCCAAATTTTTCGGATTATCAATTACGTTTCCGCCAATTTTTATGACATATAACTTAGCCATTGTTATTCAACTGAATTTTTATGAACGCAAAGATATTTGTTTTTTACTGATTTGTCTTCCATTGCAGCCATTTATAACCGGCGGCGGAAATTAGAAACATAGCGCCTATAATCCACCACAAAGATGAAAAACCCATTTTATCCACTATCTGTGAGCCTGTAGCCGGCCCCAATACCTGTGCTACCGACCATGCTATTGTATATAAGCCTGCATATTGCCCGCGGTTAGTGGCATTCGTCCTGCTTACCCAAAAAGTATTCATAAAAGGCATGGATAATATTTCACCTATAGTCATTAAAAACATTGATATAATTGCCAGCAATTCTCCGCCTGGAAATAAATTGAACAGCATAAAAGATAATCCGCATAAAATTGAACCAATAGTAATGTATTGCAAAACATTTCTTTTCCCTTCCAAGCTATGAATAATAACCATTTCAAATAAAGCGATGATAAGCCCGTTCATAGCCATTAGCATACCGATTAAAATTTCCGGCAAATGAAGTTCCTGTTTAAAAAATATCGGCAATGTGGTAAATAATTGAAAAAAACAATACGCGAATACCGTTGTTAATACAATAAAAACCAGGTAATATTTATCTTTATATGCAGAAATTACTTTTTTTTTATCAATGATTGCAGCGTGTTGAACAGTCGCTTCATTTTTTGATGGTGCTAATAATATCCATAACAGAAAAGCAGCTCCTATATTGGTAAAACCATCTATCCAAAATAACAGGTGATAATTTTTTGAAATAATAAACCCTCCTAATGCGCCTCCCAAGGCCCATCCAAGATTAATCGAAAGCCTGTTCAATGAATAAGATTTGGTCCTGTTTTCGTCATTGCTGTAATGCGCTATAGCAGCTGCATTTGCGGGGCGAAATGATTCATTTAAAACACCCAGTAAAAAAGTACATGCGCAAATGCTCCAGTAGCTAGTCATTTCAGCCAGGATAAGAAACATAATACCACCACTTATCAAGGAGAGAATCTGGATAAAATAAAAACTAAATCTATCAGTTAATTTGCCACCGATAAAAGCTCCGCATATAGCGCCCATGCCAAATATGGCAACAACAAAACCGGCTTTAGGAATACTTAGATTTAGTTTTTCGGTTAGGTATAAGGTCATGAATGGCGACACCATTGTACCACAACGGTTCACCAACATTACCAATGACAGCCACCAGGTGGAAGGGGAAAGCCCGCTATAGGCATTTCTATACGCAGTCGCAATTCTTTTCACAACAAATTTTATAAACCTAATGAAAAAGCCTCCGATACATTTACCGGAGGCTTTATTATTAAAATAAACCAGTAAATATTAGCTCAGTACTTTTTTTACAAGATCGGCTGCTTCCTGTAAAGCTATCGCTGAAAATACTTTCAGGCCAGAGTCATCAATTATTTTTTTTGCTTCAACAGCATTGGTTCCTTGCAAACGAATAATAATAGGTACTTTAATAGATCCCATATTTTTGTATGCATCTACAATACCTTGCGCAACTCTGTCACAACGAACAATACCCCCAAATATATTTACAAGGATTGCTTTTACATTTGGATCTTTTAAAATGATACGGAACGCCTGCTCTACTCGTGCAGCATTTGCAGTACCTCCAACATCAAGAAAGTTAGCGGGGTCACCACCGGAAAGTTTAATAATATCCATCGTAGCCATCGCTAAACCTGCACCATTCACCATACAACCAACATTGCCATCTAATTTCACATAATTAAGATCGTGTTCTCCTGCTTCTACTTCCGTAGGATCTTCTTCTGCTTTATCGCGCAATGCCAACAGATCAGGATGACGGAACAATGCATTTCCGTCCAACGATACTTTTGAATCTACTGCAATAATTTTATTATCAGATGTTTTTAGAACAGGATTAATCTCAAACATGGATGAATCCGTTGCTTCATAAGCTTTATATAATGACGCAACAAATTTGGTCATACCTTTGAAAGCTTCACCACTTAAGCCAAGATTGAAAGCAATTTTGCGGCATTGAAAATCACGTAAACCAACTTTCGGATCTATCTCTTCTTTAAATATTAAATGAGGAGTGCTGTGTGCAACTTCTTCAATGTCCATACCACCTTCTGTAGAATAGATAATAGCGTTTCGACCCTTAGCACGATCGAGCAATACACTTACATAAAATTCTTTCGTAGGAGTTTCACCGTGATAATAAACATCCTGAGCAATTAATACTTTATTTACTTTTCTTCCCTTTTCTCCTGTTTGTGCGGTTATAAGCACATTTCCAAGTATATTTTCAGAAATTGTTTTTACATCATCCAATGATTTAGCCAAAGCTACACCACGTTGTTCGGTTCCTTTAATCTTCCCTTTACCTCTGCCTCCCGCATGTATCTGCGATTTTACGACCCACCAACCTGTACCGGTTTGCTTTTGCAATTCTTTAGCAGCTTCAACCGCTTTTTCAGGTGTATCAGCTACAATACCTTCCTGTATGTCAACTCCAAATCCTTTTAATACGGCTTTTCCTTGATATTCGTGTATATTCATAAAATATTGTTTTGTTTATTTCTATTCTAAGAGATTTCAAATGTATGTTTTTTATACTGAAAATCAAATCGAATAAAACAAAAATCCCCCACCAGTTTTGCTGATGAGGGATCTTTTTTTAATGATATAATTATTATTCCTCTGTTTTAGGTTCAGCTGCTTTGGTTTCTTTTTTCGCGTAACGGGTACGGAATTTATCAACACGTCCTGCTGTATCTACTAACTTCACTTTTCCTGTATAAAAAGGATGAGACATGTGCGAAATCTCCAACTTTACAATCGGGTATTCATTTCCGTCTTCCCATTTAACTGTTTCTTTGCTTTCAACACATGATTTTGTTAAAAACGAGTAATCATTACTCATATCTTTGAATACTACTAAACGGTAGTTTTCCGGGTGAATTCCTGCTTTCATTTGTTCAATTTTTAATTTTCGGACTGCAAATATAGTGATTTGACTTTAATCTACAAATTTTTATTGATTTTGCCAAAATATCAGGAAATGCAGAGTGTAAAAGATGTTTTAATGATGGGTATGAAATCATACATATTAGCTCCAGATTGTACTACCGATTTATCTGCATCAAAGTGGAGGAAGACTCCCAACGAAGTGTATTCATCAATTTTATAATTGCCTATCACCATATCTGTTTGCCATCCCTTGGGTAAGGATAATTTATAGACTATGTTATTCACCATTACTGTGTTATTATTTCCCAATACCAAACGTATTTGTGAAACAACGCCTGATAATCTTGCGCCATTTACAATTAAAGCATTAATTCCATTTTGAAATTTAAGTAAATCATAAATGCCACTTTTTGTTGGCAAATCAATCCATGAAGGAGTGCCTCCATCTGATAAAAAATAAACGGAAACCTTCTGAATATCAATATTTATTTGCTGATAAGTACCCAAAGAGTCCACACAATCTATACTAGAACTTATATATCCTAGATTTTTATTAGGAGTTATAACAGTATCCTTAATTTTTTTGCAGGAATTTAATACTGCAAATGCACACAATGCTCCTGTTACAATAAAAATTATTTTTTTTAGTTGCATCGTTTTTAATGTTTTTTTTAACTTCTTAAATAATTTTTATATTTTCATTACCTAATGTAAATATACAAAAAACAATATAAAGCACATTATAAAAATACATTTCGATTTTGTATGTTTGCTTCATGAAAAAACAACTTTTCAAACTATTAGCCAAATTCAATAAAGCTGTTTGGCCCAAATTCTATAAGCGCGACTTGAGCAAACTCAAAAAATGGGAAAAAGCTATAGTGGGCTTTAAATATTGGGTTACAACGAATTCTCTGGATTAACGATCGCCTTTTATCCAACTCTTAAACCGTTTATACAAATGGTTTTCCTTCTTAAAATTTATCCTTTACTTTAGCACCTCTAAAAAAACATCTTATGAATAACTATAAACTATTGGTTGCTGCTATAATTATTAGCAGTACTTCATTTGCTCAACCAGACAAAGAAAAAGGAAAAGAGAAGGACAAAGATAAATGGGATGTTTCTAATCCCAAAGGTACTTATAAAGACCTTGAATTTACCACCAACGAAGGGACCTGGATGAGCTTAGACGTGAGTCCTGATGGAAAAAATATTGTGTTTGATATGTTGGGAGACATTTATACTATGCCAATTACCGGTGGAGATGCGAAGGTGTTACGCACCGGATTTCCTTATGAAGTGCAACCTCGTTTTAGTCCTGATGGCAAAAAAATATCTTTTACTAGTGATGCTGGTGGCGGAAACAATATTTGGACGATGAATACTGATGGCTCCAATCCAAAACAAATAACTACTGAAAACTTTCGATTATTAAATAATGCTGTATGGACACCTGATGGACAATATCTTATAGCACGCAAGCACTTCACCTCTACCCGGTCATTAGGTGCCGGTGAAATTTGGTTGTACCATATTTCCGGCGGCGAAGGAATAGAACTAACTATTAAAAAAAATTCACAGCAAGATGCAGGAGAACCTTCTGTATCACCTGACGGACGTTATGTCTATTATAGTGAGGATATGTATCCGGGAGGAACTTTTCAGTACAATAAAGATCCTAACAAACAGATATATATGATAAAACGTTACGATCGTACAACCGGTGAAACTAATGTTGTTACAGGCGGTCCGGGTGGCGCTGTTCGTCCGCAAATTTCCCGAGATGGAAAAACATTGGCATTTGTAAAACGTGTTCGCGAATTATCAGTACTGTATTTACATGATCTTAAAACAGGTGAAGAATGGCCTGTTTATGATAAATTAAGCAAAGATCAACAGGAAGCATGGGCAATTTTTGGCGTGTACACTAATTTCAATTGGTTAGATGCTTCACACATTATTATTTGGGCGAACGGAAAAATTATGAATGTAGATATTACAAAATCAACTGCTACAGAAATTCCGTTTACTGTGAATGCAAAACATAGGATTATTGATGCATTAAAATTCAGGCAAGAAGTTGCACCGGATAAATTTACTGTTAAGGTGATACGCAATGCAACAACTTCTATAGATGAAAAAACAGTGGTATTTAATTCTGTAGGTTACCTCTGGAAAAAAGATCTGCCAAATGGAATTCCTGTAAGATTAACAAATTCTACTGATTTCGAATTTGAACCTTCTTTCTCTGCAAAAGGAGATGAACTTGTTTATACGACTTGGAGCGATGATGACAAGGGATCCATTTATAAAATGAGTTGGAAAGATAAAAAATCGGCTAAACTTTCTGCCGAAAAAGGAATTTACCGCACACCAGCTTTTTCAGCAGATGGAAAATATATTGTCTATCAAAAAGAAGAAGGGAATGATCATTTAGGTTTCACATTTTGTGTTGAGCCGGGAATTTATGTGATGGAAAATGTACCGAATGCTAAACCGAAATTGGTAACGAAAGATGGAAGTAATCCGGTATTCTTATCGGATGGAAGAATTTTTTATCAGACGGAAGAGGGAGAAAATAAAAATTATAAAAGTATTGCAATAGATGGAAAAGATGTTCGTACACATTTCACTTCTAAATATGCTACATCAGTAGTTCCAAGCCCTGATGGTAACTGGATCGCATTTATTGAATTGTATAAAGCATACATCACCGCATTTCCTAAAACCGGAAAACCTTTTGAACTATCAGCAAAAACTGCTGCTTTACCTGTTACGCAATTTGCAAAAGATGCAGGGTTAAATTTACATTGGAGCAGCGACAGCAAAAAAATTCACTGGACATACAGTGATGAATATTTTACAACCAACATCAAAGATCGTTTCACATTTATGGAAGGTTCGCCTGAAAAGGTTCCTGCAATGGATTCGGTTGGAATAAAAATAAATTTAGAACTTACGTCTGATAAGCCAAAAGGCAAATTGGCATTGAAAGGCGCACGTATAATTTCAATGAAAGGTGATGAAGTGATTGAGAATGGAACTATTATCATCAATGAAAATAAAATTGAAGCGATTGGTAAAGCGGAGGATGTTCAAATACCAATTGATGCTAAAATAATTGATTGTGCAGGTAAAACCATTATGCCGGGAATGGATGATGTACACTCACATTTAAACACCTGGAGAGTTGGACCAAGTCCGCAAAAACAATGGAGCTATTATGCCAATTTAGCTTATGGTGTTACTACAACTCATGATCCTTCCTCAAATTCCGAAATGGTTTTCTCGCAGTCAGAGATGGTGAAAGCCGGTTATATAGTTGGACCTCGTATTTATTCAACAGGAACAATTTTATATGGTGCTGAAGGAGATTTTAAAGCGGTGATCAATAATTTGGATGATGCACGTTCGGCTATTGCACGCACTAAAGCGTTTGGAGCATTTTCTGTAAAGAGTTACAACCAGCCACGTAGGGAACAACGCCAACAAGTGATACAAGCGGCACGCGATTTAAAAATAGAAGTGGTTCCTGAAGGCGGTTCTACATTTTTTGACAACATGAGTGAGATCATAGATGGTCATACAGGAATAGAACACAACATTCCTATTCATGATTTAAGTAATGATGTAATCAAATTATGGAGTGCAAGTAAAACAGGTTATACTCCTACTCTTATTGTTGCTTACGGAGCAATGAATGGTGAAGATTATTGGTATCAAAAAACAAATGTGTGGGAAAATAAACGCTTGTTGAATTTTTACCCCCGCTCAATCATTGATTCCCGTTCACGTCATCGCACCATGAGTCCGGATTCAGAATTTGAAAACGGGTTTATTAAAGTATCGCAATCCTGCAAAAAATTAACGGATGCAGGGGTGAAAGTAAATATGGGTTCACACGGACAAATACAAGGCATTGGTGCGCACTGGGAATTGTGGATGTTGCAGATGGGCGGCTTAACACCATTGCAAGCCATCAGATGTGCTACACAAAATGGCGCTGATTATATCGGTATGGGCGATCAGATCGGATCGCTTGAAAAAGGAAAATTAGCGGACCTGATTGTGATGGATAAAAACCCCTTGGAAAATATCCGTAATACCGAAAGCATTAAATATGTAATGGTAAACGGCCGTTTGTTCGATGCTGAAACAATGAACCAAATTGGAAATTACGATATCAAACGAGGGAAATTTTATTGGGAAAATGCAAAAACAAACAATAATTTCCCTTGGCATGCCGAAACGCAAAGCTTTATGCAGGGGTGTGAGTTTGGGGATTAAGCCCCTCCAACCTCCCCCAAGAGGAGGCTTAATTTACGACAATCGTAAATCGCCCTTCGTAATTCATTGATGATGATACGGCTCATTCTTCAATATCGTCATTGCCCTGTATAACTGCTCTACAAAAAATAAACGTACCATTTGATGAGAGAAAGTCATTTTGGAAAGTGAAATTTTTGCATTGGCTCGTTTATATATCTCTTCCGAAAAGCCATAAGGTCCACCCACTACAAACATTATATTTTTAATTCCTGAACTCATTTGTTGTTGAATAAAATTCGCAAAACCCATCGAATTATATTCTTTTCCATTTTCATCCAATAAAATTAGTTTGTCAGAGGATTGGATATTTTTTAAGATCAACTCTCCTTCTTTTTGTTTTTGCTGATCTATATTTAATGCTTTGGTATTTTTTAATGCAGGAATAACGATCACTTCAAATGAAATATAATGTTTTAAGCGTTGTTCGTAAACAGCAACACCTTTTATAATGTAATCGTCTTCCGTTTTTCCGTTGAGGATAAATGTAATTTTCATAATGTGATTCAAAGGTAACAAACAAAATAAAACGCTGATGACGCTGATTGTTATGATCTAATATAATTTTTAGAAATTTACGAACATCATATTATTTGCCTTTATAATAATTCCAGTCTATCTATTTATAATAATGCCCGGTCTTATATAATTGATAATCGATAGTTTGGTAACTATATTGTTTTGTACTTTTAACCTTCTATGAATAAAATAAAAATATCAGCGGTATCTTATTTAAATTCCAAACCATTCATTTATGGTTTACAACATTCCAACCTGTTGAATGAAATTGAATTGTCACTTGACATACCTTCCGTTTGTGCACAAAAATTTATTGATAAAAAAGTAGATATCGGTTTAATTCCTATTGCCGTAATTCCCAGACTAAAAGAGTATTATATCATCAGCGATTATTGTATTGGCGCACAAGGAAAAGTATCATCAGTAATGCTTTACAGCGATGTGCCATTAAATGAAATAAAAAATATTTTACTCGATTACCAATCTCTTACATCTGTTAAACTTGTAAAAGTATTGGCAAAATATTTCTGGAAAATAAACCCTGAATGGGTGCCAACAATTACCAATTTTGAAAACCTTATCGATACAACTACAGCTGCTGTTATTATTGGCGATCGCACGTTTGGGATGGCAGGTAAATATAAATACACGTATGATTTAGCTGAAGAGTGGAAAAAATATACTCGGTTGCCATTTGTATTTGCTTGTTGGGTAGCGAACAAAAAATTACCCCACAGCTTTATTCAGTCCTTTAACAATGCTTTAAAGCAAGGGCTTGATGATCGTCCCCTACTGATTTACGAATTAAAAGCGAGCAATGAATATTCCACAGATATTGATTTTTATCTTAATAATAATATCAGTTATAATTATGATACCGCTAAAAAACAAGCATTGGAGTTATTTTTGGACTACAGTAAAAAACTGGAGCTATGATTTTTTTCGTATTTTAGTATTAATGATATATATTTGCTTTCCATTCTTTAATAAATCAAAAATTCCGGTTATGATAAAAAAAATAATGTATTTATTGGTGTTATTGTTCTTAGGACTTGGCACCCTTTCGGCTCAAAAAAAAGTGATCGAAAAAAGTGAAGACCAGGTAAAGCTGTTTAATGCCCAGCAACGCTTTTACGCAGGTGAGTATGAAAGCGCATTAAGAATGTATAAAGATGTACTTTCAAACAAACCGAATGATGCAGGCATTATTTTTCACATTGCCGAATGTTATTTTGAAATGGCAAAATACCCTGAAGCGCTTGAGAATGCTGAAAAAGCAAAAAGTATCGATGAAAAAGCCAATGAAAATATTCCACTATTATTAGGGAAATTATACCAGATAAATGGAAAATTGGATGAAGCGCTTACTGCATTTACCGCATTTAAAAATTCTATTGATGCGAAAAAAATAAAAGACAGTGATATTGAAAGATACATAACACAGGTAACTACAGCGAAAGAAAAAATGGCAAACCCGGTTGATGTTAAAATTACGAACATGGGCGATGCGATTAACAGTGCATTTGATGATAAAGCGCCATCCATTACTGCCGACGGGAAAACATTGATATTCACATCCAGGCGTCCCGGCAGGTCAAGCGCATTGGATCTTGAAGGCGACAAAAAATATTTTGAGGATATTTATATATCCCGCTGGGATACAGTTAAAAAAGCCTGGTCCAGTGCCGAACTTATTCCGGGTTCTATTAATACGGATGGGCATGACGCCTGCACAAGCATATCGCCCGATGGGAAACAAATTTTTGTTTATAAAAATGAATTGGAAGGCGAATCACGCGGCGGGGATATTTACACTTCCCGCTTGGGCTCTTCCGGAAAATGGGGCGCTCCTACATCAATGGGGAAGCCAATAAATACAACCTATTGGGAAGGTGGGGCATGTATCTCTCCGGATGGAAAAACAATTTATTTAGTAAGTGAGCGCCCGGGCGGTTTAGGCCACGGCGATATTTATGTGGTAAAACAAAAAAGCCGAACCGAATGGGAAACTCCTATAAACATTGGTCCTGATATAAATACTCCGGAAGATGAGGGTGGTATTTTTCTTGCACCGGATGGAAAAACATTGTTCTTTAGTACAAAAGGACATAATACCATGGGAGGATATGATATTTTTAAAACCATTAATGAAAATGGAAAATGGTCAGCGCCCATAGCCTTGGGTTACCCTGTTAATACTATCAACAATGATATGAGTTTTACAGTATCTGTTGACGCGCAAACAGGTTATTTTTCAAGTGACAGAAAAGGCGGATTAGGTGAGCGTGATATTTATAAAATAGACTTAACAAATTATCCAGTGCTTGAAAAAGACATGAAACCAAAACCTTCCGGCCCTGTAATGGCTATTTTAAAAGGTGACGTGTTTGATGCATCAAAAGGATCGGGAGTGGAAGCGGAAATAATGATCTTTGACGAAACAGGCGCCAAAGTAGGAAGTGCAACATCAAACGCGGAGAGTGGAGAATATTTTACTACACTTTTAGCAGGCAAAACATACCAAATAAAGGTTGACTTGGCAGGTTATAAACCCATTGACGAAAAAGTGGAAATTAAGCCTGCAAAAGAAGGTGCGACAACTATGGTAAAACATTATTTGTTATATAAGAAATAAAAATTATTTTATAACAATATGAATAAAAATCGTTACGGGATTATTTGTTGTACTTGATTTTGTTAAGTTCAGATCTCCTTCATAATATGTTCCCTTACGAACATAATAGTGGCACCCGCAGCATTGATAACACTTAATGCTTTGCCTAAAGTTTTAAAAGCATTTGCAATACTAGTTCCTGTATTGTTGTTGTTCCCCACGGTGGAATCAGCATAAAAAACAGCTCCATTTGGCTGATTTAAACAAATGTTAATTTTCGGCTATGGGAGGCTTTAATTCCTCATTTAATTCATCTTCTTCCTCTTTCTCTTCACCCAGGTCATATTTACGTGGTGGCGGACCTTCTTTACGAAAGTTGTAAGCCGTAATTAAACCGGCTAGGGAGCCCAAAAGGTGCGATTCCCATGATATTCCGTTGTGAAGGGGCAATATCCCCCAAATTGTTCCTCCGTATAAAAACGTGACAAATAATGAAAGAGCAAGCAGTCGCGTGTCCTTTCGGAATATTCCGCTGAAAAATAAAAAAGTAATGAACCCGTAAATTATTCCACTGGCGCCAATGTGGTAAGAGTTACGGCCAGCGGCCCATACCCAAACCCCTGTCATTAGGTATACCCAAAAAAACACTTGGAAAGCGATGGAATGATAAAAGAAAATAATAATAGCCCCTAAAATAAACAATGGCAATGTATTGGAAATTAAATGTGGAAAATCGGCATGCAGTATAGGCCCTGTGATAATACCTATTAATCCATGGATAGTCCGGGGATACAACCCGTACCATGATAAATTTATTTTTTCAACTTCTTCAAATATCCGTATCAACCAAAGCATTGCTACAAATAAGGAAGGATAAAAAATACTGAAAAATAATTTTGAGTTGATATTCCGCATGATATTTATACTATTACTGAAAAGAAAAGGTTTTGTAAGTGAGTCAATGTTTATACCATTTTTTTGTATTTTTTAAAATCAACCGATCTTTAAAATCGTATATCCTTTAATATCAGCATTTTAATTACCAAAATTTACATTTCTTTGCTTTGAAAAACTTTACGAACTTTGTATGAAACATTTTGGCAAAAAGTCAGTGTGTTCCAATTAAATTCTTTTAGAAAACAATCAAATGGAAAAAACAAAAATTTTATTAGTAGAAGATGACCCCAACCTAGGCAGCCTTTTAAAAGAATACCTTGAAGCGAAAGGTTATTCAACCGTTTTAGCAATCAATGGAAAACAAGGTTATGATGTTTTTTCCAAAGATAAGTTTGGTATTTGTATATTGGATGTAATGATGCCGATCAAGGATGGATTTACACTGGCGAAAGAAATTCGCGCTATTGACAGCACTATTCCTATCGTGTTTTTAACTGCAAAGTCAATGAAAGAAGATGCCATTGAAGGCTTTACCGTAGGCGGTGATGATTATATTACCAAACCTTTCAGTATGGAAGAGTTGTTGATGCGAATAAAAGCCATACTTCGCAGAACAGATAATAAAACAGCGAAAAATTCAGAACAAACAGAATTTAAATTAGGTAAATATAAATTTGACTATAAGCATCAAACACTTGATATAAAAGGGATTCAGCAAAAACTAACCACCAAGGAAGCGGAACTCTTAAGATTACTTTGCATGAATGCAAATGAGGTACTTGACCGCAATTTTGCACTGAAATCAATATGGCATGATGATAATTATTTTAATGGCAGAAGTATGGATGTATACATCGCGAAACTTCGCAAATACCTGAGAGAAGATCCTTCCGTAGAATTATTAAATGTGCATGGAAAGGGTTTTAAGCTGTTGATTGGAAAATAGTTCTCCATAAATTTTTATCGAAACTAAAAAACCCCTTAAAACATGCGTTCTAAGGGGTTTTTTAGTTGTCCGATCAGGTCTCGAACCTGAACTCTTCTGGACCAAAACCAGACGTGTTGCCAATTACACCATCGGACAATGAACGCCACAGCTTTAGCGGAGGCGTATAAGTCTCACCTTCGCACAAGGCTTTGGGGAACAAGGGTGCAAAAATAATAAATTTTTTGGATATTAAATGAATCTTGCGAATTTAAGTCGCTTAGATTCATTCATGCCGCTAATTGTGGCATAGGACTTATGCTCCCGTTATCTTTTTCATATCAACTATCCATGCTTGCAGCAAAGCCATTTCTTCTTTACCGATCACTTCAATATCAATTAATTTTTGATAACAGGTAATTAAATTTTCATAGATATGCTCTTGTCCGGCTTTTAAGGAAAGGTGTTGCAGCTCTTCACAAATTTTTAAATTGTTGGTATATCCCGGGATCTCATCTTCAAAATCTTTCATCAAATTGTGTTCATTACGTTCCTGCCAAACTGTTGGCTCATGGTACAGGATGCTCCAACCACATTCCCAGGCAATGCGCTGCGCCACATAACTGCGCCAGATGTCTGTCATCCTAAAGCTGCAAAATGATGGCAGGTACATCAATGCGAATGCTTCCTTGAACCAATAGGTATTCTGGCTGTTAAAAGGACTCCAAGCATTTTTGCCAAGGGCTAATTTTGCTTTTATCTCAAAATTCAATGGTAATGGATAAGTTAAGCGATATACTGCATCCACATCTGGGTTCGCATCAGCTAAACCTTGTTGAATAGGGCAATTGATGGAATTACTTTGTAGGACATTAATATCTATTTGCTTGCTTTGCAGCTCCTCCAATGGGAAGCCCCGTGGCCAGATAATTTGTTTTGTAAAATAATGATACACATTTACCCAGCCTGAATTTTTAAAGGCCACACTTATTACTTCCCGTTGTTTTTCATTCCAGAATTCCTCGCGCGGAATATTATCATCGTCTGTTTCTACCAACTCCTCTGCTCCATTTTTAATAGCCAAAAGATACCCTAAATTTTTACGTGAATAATGTTTGGTGGGAGTGATCTTTGCCAATTCAAATGGTAAAGTAAGTTGCCTATCCACACTCCAAAAATCACAACCATCAAGATTAAATTCGGCGGGTGATTTGGTATCGCCTATTACAATAAAATCGAGTTTTCGTTTGGTACATTCTTTTGCAAAGGAATTTAAAATTGGATGTTTATCATTTGCAATAGAGGTAATAATCAATGTTTTATTTACTGACATATTTTATATTACTGAATTTCTTTTCTATTCCCTATTACTTGTTTCTTATTATTTACAATGTCGGTTTTTTTCCACTCAATCTTAATAAAAAATAATAAAATAGGGTTTGATAAGCGTTTCGTATCGCATTTTTTGAAACACGTGGTGATGGCGCCTGATAGTGAATAGGTACTTCAAATATTCTGCGTTTACGTAATAAGTAACGCAACTCGGTTTGATAAAAATGCGCTTTTGATTTAAATTCGTGATTAATAATTTTCCCAACTACATCACGATGAAAACCTTGATAGCCTGATGTCATATCGCGTAAGGTTGTTCCCAATAAAATATTTGCCAATATAGTTCCTATTTTTGAAAGTAATCTTCTTTTAAAAGGAGAGTCGCCCATAGAACCCCCGTTAATAAAGCGGCTTCCAAATGCGCATTCATTCCCTTCATTCAATACACGTAAAAACATTGGAATAGCTCGTGGATCATGTGATAAGCCGGCATCCATTTCAATGATGATGTCATGCCCTGCTTCATAAGCAGCACGCAACCCGCAAACATAGGCATCTACCACGTTACGATTCTCCGGTGCCCAAACGGTAACATAACGCGGATCTTTAGCTGAAAGTTGTTGGCATAATTCAAGTGTTCTGTCTTTTGAAGCTTTGTCAATTACAAAATAAATATTACCCGGATGCAATTCATTAATAACAAAATTCAGCATTTCAATAAAGGGCTTAAAATCGTGCTCTTCATTGGCCATCGGAATAACTATTGCCCATTTTTTATAATAGAACATTTCTGAATGTTGCTTTTTATGAAATTCAAATTTATGATTTTTTATCTATTACAGTTTTAAAACAAGGATTTAACTTTATTTATCTATTTTTGGACATAATTAATAAAAAATCAAACTCATGAAAAAACTTTACTTTTCCGCATTTTTTATTTTGTTCTCATTGATTGCAAAAGCGCAGCCGACAATAGCATCGTTTAGCCCTGCTTCCGGAGCTATTGGTACAAGTGTTACCATAATAGGAACAAAATTTAATACAACGGCAAGTAATAATATTGTTTATTTCGGAGGAGCAAAAGCTATCGTATCTATAGCTAGTGCAACTTCTTTGACAGCAATTGTTCCGTTAGGAGCTAACTATGAATATATAGCAAATGATAAGATAATTATTCAATAAGATTTTAAATTCTATCTAAGAATTTAAAACCACATTTTTTAACGCTTCTATCCATTTAGGATGCTCATTCAAACTTTCGACCAATTGAATTTTTTCACCGCCATATTTTTTAAATATTTCATTATATTCTATTCCGATCTCATAAATGGTTTCCAAACAATCAGCAACAAATGCCGGAGAAAACACCAGCATTTTCTTTTTCCCTTCTTTCCCTTTTTGTTCTATTACTTTATCACTGTATGGTTTTATCCATTTATCATTTAAGCGCGACTGAAACGTAGTTTCATAGTTCCCTTCAGGGATATTTAATTGTTTTACTAATTGCCGTGTAGTTTCAAAACAATTCGCACGGTAACAATATTGGTTATTTTTTGTGATGCTATCACAACAAGTACCAAGTTTACAAATATTATTCCCATAATGTGCAGCGCCTTTCATAATGTGACGTTCAGGCAAACCATGATAACTGAAAATAAAATAATCATATTCTTCAAAGCTATATTTTTTTGCTACTGCTACACAAGCATTTATAAAATCAGTGTTATCATAAAATTTAGAAATTATTTTTACAGAAGGAGTAACTTCCCATTTTTTAATAATGCGCATAGCTTCTTCAACTGATGAACCTGTACTTGATGAAGCATATTGTGGGTATAATGGAATGATAATAATTTTTTCGACTTGTTGTTCACGCAATTTATTTAACGCTGATTCAATACTCGGGTTTTGATAACGCATTCCTAATTCCACAACGAATGAATCACCTTTGTATGACGAAGTTTTTTCAGCATAGTCAGATAATTCTTTTTGCAATAAAATTTTTACTTTGGTACTGTTTGTCAAAAGCGGAGAACCTTCTTTGGTCCAGATATGTCTATAAAGCTTTGCTGATTTGGCTGCACGAAAAGGAACAATAATTCCATTTACCAATAAAAAACGTCCTACAGGATGAATATCAATCACACGCGGATCATTCAGAAATTGCGTCAGGTATTTTCTAACATCCTTTGTAGAAGGGCTATCGGGAGTTCCAAGATTGATTAGAAGTACGCCTGTTTTCATAATTACATCTTTACTTTTAGCGGCCCCCAAACTTACAAAATTTAAAACTGATTTCTAAAACAATGCCTAGCAAATAACTCCAGCTCTTTTACTGTTTCTTTGGGAGCTTCATAAAAAGCCATATGGCCTGCATTTTCCAGCATTAACACGGAAGGATATTTACATAGCCCTATTTGAGGATACATTGTTTCATAATTGATAACACTGTCTTTTTTTCCGATGATGAACAGTATAGGATATTCCGCGAATTTTAATATCATATCACGCCTTTTGCGTTCTTTCATTCCTTCAAGGTTATTAATAATAGACTGCTTCGAAACACTCGTAGCAATGTGTTTTGCTTTTGTCACCTCTGATTTCAATTTTTCTAAATTCTCTGGCGCAAATAATGAATTCACTACTTCATTTACATAATGTTTATGTTCTTTTTTTACTAATCGTATCAAACGGTCGCGATCTTTTTTCTTTTCTTCTGTATCCGCATATGAAGAGGAATTGAACAAGCATAAACCTCGTAAATTTTCAGGATACAATTCGGCAAAAGCCAATGCAGTGTATCCTCCCATTGAATGCCCAACAATTACATAACGCCTTACGCCGGCCTTATCCAACACCGCTTTTACACTTTGTGCCAGCAATTCCATGCTATGATAATAGCCAATAGCGGGGGTTTCGCCATGCCCGGGTAAGTCAATTCCAATTACACGAAATTTTTTTGAAATTTTTTTTGTGAATTCGTTCCACAACTCATGTGAACCTAAAAAGCCATGTAATAAAACTATTACACGGCCTTTTCCTGTATCACTGTAACGAACTTTTACTTTTTTGAATTCAGTGTAATGCATTCGTTCATTTCACTTTTTCAAATTGTTTTTCCATCAGCGATTCAATTTCATCTGCTTCAATCGGAATATTTTTCATCAGGTCAACAGGTCCTTTGGCAGTAACAAGGATATCATTTTCTAAACGTATCCCTAGATTTTCTTCCGGGATGTAAATTCCGGGTTCGCAGGTAAATACCATGCCAGCCTCTAATTTGCGGTTAAAATCACCAACATCATGAACATCCAATCCCATGAAATGTGAAGTGCCATGCATAAAATATTTTTTGTATGCAGGCAGATCAGGATTTTGTTTTTTAATATCATCCGTAGTTAATAATCCTAAATCTATAAGTTCTTTTTCCATTAATTCTCCGACAGCTTTGTGGTATTCAGGAATGGTATTTCCAACGGTAAGCATTTTTATTGCAGCACGCATCACTCGTAACACTGCATTATACACTCCTTTCTGACGCGCAGTGAACTTCCCACTCACGGGTAAACAACGTGTAAGGTCACTTGCATAATTTCCATATTCAGCCGCAACATCCAATAATATTAAATCACCTGCTTTACATTCCTGACTGTTTTCCATATAATGTAATACACACGCATTCGCGCCCGATGCAATAATAGGCCCATAAGCAAATCCGCGGGAGCGGTTACGAATAAATTCATGAATTAATTCTGCTTCAATTTCATATTCCATCACACCTGGCCTTACAAAATTCAATAACCTGCGAAATCCTTTTTCAGTGATGTTGCATGCTTGTTGGATAGCTTCGATTTCTTGCTCAGATTTTATAGCTCTCAATTTATGCATGATAGAAGCAGAGCGTTCAATCTTATGCAAAGGATATTTTGCAATGATATTTTTATTGAAACGCATTTGTGCTGTTTCAGCATCAATGTGTCTACGCGTATGCTCATTCGAATTCAAATAAATGAATTCTGCCTGAAGTATTATTGCTTTAACTACCTGTTCAAAATGATTTACCCATTGCACATTTTTAATACCTGAAGTTTCTGTTGCTTGTGTTTTAGTTAATTTTGCTCCTTCCCAAATAGCAATAGTTTCATTGGTTTCACGAACAAATAAAATTTCTTTATGTGATTTAGTTGCAGCATCCGGATAAATAAGTAAAATAGTTTCTTCCTGATCAACACCCGATAAATAGAATAGATCAGCATTTTGCACAAAACCCATTGAGCCGTCAGCATTTGTTGGCATAATATCATTACTTACAAATAACGCAATGGAGTTAGGTTTTAAACTTGCCGCAAAACGTTTGCGATTTTCAATAAATAATTTAGAATCAAAAGCGGTATATTTCATTTTAATTTTTTTTAAGATCAAAGTTAGAAAAATGTTCGGCTAATATAGTGTAGTTTTTGTCAGTATTAAACTAGATAAGAAGAATGATATAACCCGATCGATTTTTCCTCCTCAATTATTTGCTCAAATACCCTTTTTTAGGTATTTTTGTATATGATTTAGAATTAATCTAAATAAGAATAGTAAGTAAGTAGCTCATATTCAATACCATATAAAATGATAACAGTTTCAGAAAACGCAAAACAACATGCGTTAAATTTAATAAAACAGGAAAATCATCCTGAAGGTACATTTATTCGTGTAGGTGTTGATGGTGGTGGTTGTTCAGGACTTTCTTACAAATTAGAGTTTGATCATACAATTCAAGAAGGCGATCAGGTATTTGAAGATAAAGGAATTAAAATAGCCGTGGATAAAAAAAGCTTTTTGTACTTAATAGGTACAGAACTTGATTATACCGGAGGATTGAATGGAAAAGGGTTTGTATTTATCAATCCCAATGCATCACGTACCTGTGGTTGCGGAGAATCATTTTCAGTTTAAGTTTTTAAGTCCAAAGTCCAAAGGTAAAAAGTGGCATATCGAACTTTATACATTGGACATTTAAACTTTTAACTAATTAAAAAGATGGCAAATGAAATTTTAACGGAACAGATCAGTGGGGAATATAAGTACGGCTTTGTTACTGATATTGAAGCTGATAATGCTCCGAAGGGTTTAAATGAAGATATCATTCGGTTTATTTCTAAAAAGAAAAATGAACCACAATGGATGCTTGATTATCGTTTAAAAGCGTTCCGTCATTGGCAAACAATGGAAGAACCTCATTGGGCGCATGTTTCCTACCCCAAGCCTGATTTTCAAAACATCATTTATTATTCAGCACCAAAACCAAAAATTCAGTTGAATAGTTTGGATGAGGTGGATCCTGAATTATTAAAAACCTTTGAAAAGCTTGGTATCTCTATAGAAGAACAAAAACGACTTTCCGGTGTTGAAAGCCGCATCGCGGTGGATATTGTGATGGATAGTGTTTCTGTAAAAACTACCTTCAAAGAAACATTATTCGAAAAAGGAATTATTTTTTGTTCGTTTGGTGAAGCCGTTCAGGAGCATCCTGAATTGGTAAAAAAATACATGAGCTCTGTTGTTCCTCATACAGATAATTTTTACGCAGCATTGAATTCTGCTGTTTTCACAGATGGCTCCTTCTGTTATATTCCTAAAGGTGTCCGTTGCCCGATGGAACTTTCTACTTATTTTCGAATAAACTCAGCAGGGACAGGACAATTCGAACGTACATTAATTATTGCCGATGAAGGTTCTTATGTGAGTTACCTCGAAGGATGTACTGCCCCGATGCGTGATGAAAATCAATTGCACGCAGCCGTGGTGGAAATTGTGGCCCATACAAACGCAGAAGTAAAATACAGTACCGTTCAAAACTGGTACCCGGGCGATAAAGAAGGCAAAGGCGGTATTTTCAACTTTGTTACCAAACGTGGGATTTGTTTGGAAGACAATTCAAAAATATCATGGACACAAGTAGAAACAGGTTCTGCAGTTACCTGGAAATATCCTTCAGTAATTTTAAAAGGCGATAATTCTGTTGGTGAATTTTATTCAGTTGCAGTTACAAATAATTATCAGCAAGCAGATACAGGGACAAAAATGATGCATCTTGGAAAAAATACAAGAAGCACAATTATTTCAAAAGGAATCTCAGCAGGCTTTAGCAATAATAGTTATAGAGGTTTGGTGCGTATTTCAAAAGGTGCAACCAATGCCCGTAATTTTTCACAATGCGATAGTTTATTAATGGGCGATAAATGTGGAGCTCACACTTTTCCATATATAGAAATAAAAGATAAATCAGCAGTAGTAGAGCATGAAGCAACCACTTCAAAAATTGGTGAAGACCAATTATTTTATTGCAAACAGCGTGGTATCGATAATGAAAAAGCAATTGGATTAATTGTAAATGGCTATTGCAAAGAAGTATTAAATAAATTACCTATGGAGTTTGCTGTGGAAGCTCAGAAGCTATTAGCAGTTAGTCTTGAGGGAAGTGTAGGATAAAGCCCTCTCTATCTCTCCCTGAAGTGAGAGAAAACTAAATGTAAAATGAATATTAAATATTATTATACTTAACGAATTAAAAAGGCTCCCCTTTAGGGGAGGTTGGAGGGGCTTATGTTATTAATAAAAAATTTACACGCATCTATTCACGGAAAAGAAATTCTAAGAGGAATTAATTTAGAAGTTAAAGCGGGAGAAGTCCATGCTATCATGGGGCCTAACGGTTCCGGTAAAAGTACGTTATCAGCAGTGCTTGCTGGCCGTAGTGAATATGAAGTTACTCAAGGCAAAGTGCTTTTCAATGGGAAAAATTTGTTGGAATTAGCTCCTGAAGACAGAGCGAGAGAAGGTGTATTTCTTGCGTTTCAATATCCTGTAGAAATTCCAGGAGTAAGCAATGTAAATTTTTTGAAAACAGCCATTAACGAAATTCGTATTTACAAAGGATTGCCACCTATGGAGGCAAAAGATTTTTTAGCCATGTTGAAGGAAAAACAAAAATTGGTAGAACTGGATGGCAAGCTGGCTAATCGGTCGGTGAATGAAGGTTTTAGCGGAGGTGAAAAAAAACGCAATGAAATTTTTCAGATGGCAATGTTAGAACCTAAACTCGCTATATTGGATGAAACCGATAGTGGATTAGATATTGATGCGTTGCGTGTGGTAGCAAATGGAGTAAATAAATTAAAGTCAAAAGATAATGCAGCAATTGTTATCACTCACTATCAGCGGTTGTTAGATTATATTATTCCCGATGTAGTTCATATTCTTTACAATGGAAAGATTGTAAAATCCGGTCCGAAAGAATTAGCATTAGAACTGGAAGCAAAAGGATATGACTTTATTAAAGCGGAAATAAAAGCATAATTAGAAAGTGATTCCTAATTTTGTTTTTTTGCAGAACGAAGCTCATTTATATGGAAACGATTACAAAAAAAAATACACTTACAGATAAATTGATTGCTGAATTTGAATCAACTAAAAATTCATTGTTCGGTAATTTGAAATTACGCGAACAAGCCATTGAAATATTTGCTAAACAAGGGATTCCAAATCGTAAGCATGAAGAATATAAGTATGTGAATATTGATTTAATGCTGAAAGATGAATTTTCTTTCTCAGTAAAAAAACCGCTTACATCTCAACAAATTGAACAAACCAAATTTTTAAAAGACGCGATAATTATTGTTGTTGAAAATGGAATTTTTTCTCAAGAGTTGTCAAACCTGCAACACTTACCAAAACATACAATCATCTCAAGTATAGCCACAGCAGCGGAGGATCATCCTGCGATATTAAATAAACATTATTCCACCTATGCCGATATAAACACAGACCCATTCGTTGCATTAAATACATCCCTGGCTAAAGATGGCGTATTTATTCATATCGGAATGGGCACGGTAGTGAAAAATCCGATTCACATTATTCATATTTCATCAGCGACAAAAAATACTATCATTAATACACGTAATTTAATTGTGATGGAAGAAAATGTTCAGGCAAAAATTATTGAATCTTTTAAAACAATTGATTCTATTGCTAAAGCATTTAATAACGTATTAACTGAAGTTGTGATCGGTAATAATTCAATTGTAGAGTATAATAAAATTCAAGATGAAACCGACTTAGGTTACTTGGTAAATACAACTCAAATAATTCAGAAAAAACAAAGTGTATTTACAAGCAATACATTTATATTAAGCGGTTTCCTGGTGCGAAATAATTTAACAATGGTGCTTGATGGTGAGTATATTGAATCACATTTGAACGGATTGTATCTAACAGATGGTAATCAGACAGTGGATAATCATACGTTGGTTGATCATCGCAAGCCCAATTGCAACAGCAATGAACTGTATAAAGGAATCATTGAAGGTAAATCTTCTGCAACATTCAACGGGAAAATATATGTTCGGAAAGATGCGCAAAAAACAAATGCATTTCAATCTAATAAAAATATTTTATTAAGCGATGATGGAACTATCAATACAAAACCACAATTAGAAATTTATGCGGATGATGTAAAATGCTCACATGGAACATCAACAGGAAAATTGGATGCAGATAAAATATTTTATTTGCGCACCCGCGGTTTAAGTGAAGCAAGCGCTAAAAAATTATTGATGCATGCGTTTGCTTCGGAAGTGGTAGACATGATAAAAATCGATGAATTGCGTGCTTATGTCGAAGATAGCATCTCAAAACGATTTGAATAAACATTATCATTTACCTTCGTTCTATCCTTAAGAATGCGTTTATGCTTTTTAAAAATAAAAATCTTTTATTACTTCACTTCATTGTTTTTATTTGGGGCTGGTCGCCAATACTCGGTAAGCTTATTAATATTGAAGGTGTGATTGCATACCAATTGGTTTGGTTTCGTATGCTGATCACTGTCATTACTATTGGTATTTATCTTATTATTTCAAAACAAACTATAAAAATTCCGAAGCAGGATGTTTTTCAACTTGTTGGAATTGGTGCTGTTATTGCATTTCATTGGTTCTGTTTTTACAATGCGATCAATGTTTCAAATGTTTCAGTAACATTAGTTGCATTTGCGACAGGTACACTGTTTACTTCCATTATTGAACCTATTTTTTATAAACGAAAAATTATTCGTTACGAAATTATTTTCGGAATGGTAATTATCGGAGCAATTGCGATGATATTCAAAGTGGAGACACAGTATACATTGGGGATCATTTTTGGAATGTTAGCGGCGCTTACGTCTTCATTCTTTACTGTATTTAATGGTTTATTGGTTAGACGGATTCCTTCTCCCATTATTGCGATATATGAATTGGGCGGAGGTTTTTTAGCGCTGACTGTTTATTTATTTTTTACAGGTGAATTTCATCCGCAATTTTTTAGCATTACTAACGGCGCTTGGATTTGGATATCTGTTTTATCCATAGTTGGAACAGCTTATCCGTTCATCGCGAGTGTTAATTTGATGAAAAAAATTAGCCCTTATACAGTAACACTCACCGTTAATTTAGAAACTATCTATGGAATCATTATAGCATACTTGCTTTGGAAAAAAGATGAAGCAATGACTCCCGGGTTTTATCTCGGAACATTAATTATCCTTTCAACAATATTTGGAAATAGCTTATTGAAACGGTATTTAAAGGAATAAAAAAATCCTCTCTGTTTATTAGAGAGGATTTTTTTATTTATGTGAGATCAAAAATATTATCTGCCGCCTAAACCAACAGGGCTACCAACACGAGTCATAGCACAACGGAAACCGATCCAAGCAGTTGCCTGACGTTGATCAAGAAAACGTCTTGTCCCCGGTACCATCCAATATGCACGGTCTTTCCATGAACCTCCTTTATATACACGGGCTTTGTCGTTTATCATAGATGTTGCAGCATACTCATACATCCCATTACTTTCAGGTTTTCCGGTAGCCGATGGGTCATAAGGCGTAAGCGCGTCGGTACCATTTATACTGGTTGCTTGTGATTGAACGTCACCATCTAAATAGTTAATATTATCAGCATATTTGTAGTTTCTTCTTTCATCCAAATTGTCATCAGGAATAGCGATACTGACATCTCTCCAACGAATCATTCCCGGTATGCTGATGATATTACTGTCGGCATCATATCTGATCGTATCATTGATCATAATACCATCCACAGGATCTACCAATTGAGTTTTAAATGTGTTACCGCGGAACGGACGGAAATCAGCTTTGTCTTCAGGTGAAAGCGGACGATATACATCCATTACCCATTCGCTTACGTTACCAGCCATATTGTATAAACCAACATCGTTTGGCCAATATGAATATACAGGTGTTGTAATATCCCCCGCGTCATTTAATTGACCTGCAGTTCCCATCATATCACCATTGCTGCGCTGGTAATTGGCCATCATTTGGCCAAGGTATTTATCATCCGGATTACGTGTTCCATGGCCATTCCATGGATATAATCTTCTGCTGGTGATACGTTCACCAATTGTGTTACCGATCAAACCATACGCGGCGAATTCCCACTCAGCTTCTGTCGGCAGTCGGTATCTTGGTAAAAAGATGCCGTCTTCCATACGTACTATACGATCACCACCATTAGGGTCTAAAGATGGAATAGGGCTAACAACAGTTCCTTGCCATTTACCTGCAAGATATTGGTCAGTATTAAAATAATCGTTTTCAGTTGGTGTTGGTGTATGATCTAAAATACCTTCACGAATTAAGATAAATTCATTTACCCTGTCGGTACGCCATGCACAAAAGTCAGAAGCTTGTAACCAATTAACCCCCACAACAGGGTAATCGCGATAAGCAGGATGACGTAAATAATATTCAACATATGGTTCGTTATATGCTAAACGATCACGCCAACATAATGTATCAGGCATTGCTTTTTTTACTACATCATAAAAATTAGCACTAAATACCCTAGAAGTCCAATGAAGGTATTCAAGGTAATTTAAATTTGTTATTTCGGTTTCATCAATATAAAAAGATGAAACGGTAACTCTTTTAGGAATTGCATTCCAATCATAGGTAACATCTTGTTCACATCTACCCATAGTAAAAGTACCACCTTGTATAAGAATCAAACCGGGACCGGTTTCTTGTTCTTCGTAAGGGCCAACTTCAAAGCCTCCGTTTTTAGGATTGTTATAATCCCAAGCGGTAACAGGTGATCTTTCTCTTCCGCATGATGCTGCAAGGACAATAAGTCCCGAGAATAAGATTAGCTTGCTAGATACTTTTTTCATTGTTGTTTTTTTTGGTTAATATAAATCTCTTATACCTGATTTAAACTATATTTTAGATTAAAAATTGTGTTTTGAATTATTATTTTAGAACGATGGACAGCTAACTGTTCTGAATTTTTTCTTTTTTGGCTTACATTCAAATTGCAGTGAAAAGGAAAGTTCATGAGAACCTGCTGTTTGATTGGTAAGTTTAGATATAGTTACATCATAGCTGTATCCGATTTTAAAAAAATGTTGTTGAACGCCTATTAGAGCAATAAAAGAATCCTGGTTACGATACCATAAGCCGCCAACGATGGCACCTTTTACAACATATAAACCTAAATTAAGCTGTTGGAAATCTTGTTGTTTTTGGTACAATACGTTCGGGGAAATAAATGTTTCATTTCCTTTATCTCCAATAGGAAGAACAGCTCCAGCATGCCCTGTAAATTTAGTTGGCAACTTGCTAGGCCCAAGTAATCCTTCATCGGGCTGTGTTAAATGATGTGCAGCAAAGCCAAAGAAATAACGTTTACTGAAAGCTAAGAAACCTGCGGAAACATCTATATTCGACTTTTTTGATAATCCAGGAACCTCATTGGTATTATATACGAATCCTCTGCGCTCATCAATCATATCACCAAATGTAAGTTTGCTCCAATCAACACTTTTTTGAAAATAGGTTGCCTGAAAACCAAATTTCATGGAAAATTCCCTGGTAAGGTTTAATTGATAAGCATACATTGCGCTGGCATTGGTAGTAGTTAAAGTGCCTTGTCCAGCCTTATCATTAGTAACTAAAAGCCCTAACCCACCTCCTATAGCATCAAAATGCTGATCATAAGAAGCCGAATAGGTAACATACGTTCCTGAAATGCCGGGCCACTCATTACGATAATTTAAACAAAAACGAGGGCATCGGGCTGTTCCCGCGAATGCAGGGTTAAGATAAAGTGGGTTTGCATAAAACTGAGTAAATTCAGGGTCTTGGGCAAATAAATGTTCGCTAAAACCGAAGGAAAATACTACAATTACAATTAAAACAGTACGTTTTAACATATGAACTAGATTTTAATAGGACACAATTATACAAATAAAATTTATAAATAGTTTCATTCGTTCCAGTATATTTTTAATAATAATACAATATTACCTTAAAAATACAGTTATCAAATAAGTTTATAAAAATACTAAGTACAAATCTATATAAAAAAATTGTTACTTACAAATAATAAACCCTTAATTATTTTTAACTAAATTTGAATCCTTATCTATGAATTTTATGAGTATTCGCTTTACTTTATGTTTAATTTTGTTGATGCAGGGTTTTACTTATGGACAGCCCAAATCTTCTTACGGACAATCTAATTCTTCCTTTAGTCCCGTTAAGTACAATTCTGCTTCTAATTATATTTCATGGCGGCAAGCTGCTTCTGTTAAAATTTCTGAAACTGAAACACAACATTTTTTAGATTTTAAGGGAGCTGCATACTCTTTTGAAGACGGCTTCTTGCCTAGGTATAGTCAAAAAATAGCCTTGAGTGGTAATGAAGCAACGTTTACAGCGAATATCATTAATCCCTCTTACGAAGCATTGTCTGAAGCTGAAGCAGCGATTATAAAGTATCCTGCCAAAATCACGAATGAGATACAGGTAAATGGGAATGTTTGCTCAAGTAAAAAACAAAAATATGGTGTAGTTTCATTTATTCCAATTCGTAAAAATAGTACTACAGGGAAATTTGAAAAATTACTTTCTTTTGATTTGTCACTTACACCCGGCATTGATGTAAGATCCGTAACCGGCGGGATACGCACGTATGCTGCTAATTCCGTATTACAAACCGGAACATGGTACAAAATAGCTATCGCAAATGATGGTATTTATAAGCTTTCGTATTCGTTCTTACAAAAATTAGGAATTGATTTAACTGCCATTAACCCAAAAAACATACGTATTTATGGCAATGGCGGCGAAATGCTTGCCGAATTAAACTCCGTTCCGCGAGCGGACGATTTACTCGAAAATGCAATATTTGTCAAAGGTGACAGCGATGGGATTTTTGATCCCACTGATTATGTGCTTTTTTATGCGACAGGCCCTAATACCTGGAAATACAACAATTCTACCTGCCCTAAATATACGCACACGCTTCATTTATATTCCGATTCAGCTTATTATTTCATTACTACTGACATAGGTGCCGGCAAACGAATTCAAACTCAGGCGTCGTCTTCCTCTCTTGTTACAAATGCGGTTACTACCTTTGATGATTATGCATTTCATGAAAATAACAATGTGAATTTTATAAAATCAGGCAGACAATGGTTTGGCGAATATTTTGAAAACATAGCATCGTATAATTTTTCTTTTTCGTTCCCTAATATTGATAATGCTTCACCAGTAACTGTAAAAGCAAATATTGCATCCCGCTTTATTGATATAGCAGGTAATGGCGATGCATCCTATTTTATCAGCAGCCAATCAGGAAGTACTACACTTTTAATTCCTGCAACAACGGATGGTACATACGCCGATTATGCGAAAATAGGCGCCTCATGCTATTCATTTAATCCATCCAACTCTGTTATCACAGTTAATGTTAACAAACAAACCAGCGATGCCATTGCCTGGCTTGATTATATTGAGGTAAATGCAAGGCGTCAATTAACCATGAGTGGGGATCAATTGCTTTTCAGGGATGCTCAATCAGTAGGATCAGGAAATGTGGCCGGATATACTGTTGCCAGTAATTTACCAATACAAATATGGGATGTGTCTGATCCTGCCGACGTTCATTTTCAAACGTTGAGTATAACAGGTACTAATTATCAATTTACTTTGCCAGCCGATACTTTAAAGCAGTTTGTTGCTTTTACAGGTTTATCTTTTAATACACCATCAGCATCAGGAATAGTGACTAACCAAAATTTGCATGCTTTATCAAATAAAGATTTTATTATTGTTACTTATCCTGATTTTTACAATGAAGCAATGCAGTTAGCTGCACATCACGAAAGTGTGGATACATTATCAACTATCGTGGTAACGCTTCAGCAAGTTTACAATGAGTTTTCATCCGGTGCGCAGGATGTTTCAGCAATACGCGATTTTGTAAAAATGTTTTATGACAAAGCTTCTAACCCGGGTGAAATGCCACGCTATCTATTATTATTTGGTGACGGCTCATACGATAATAAAAAACGCTTTAGTAGCAATACAAATTTTATTCCTACCTATCAATCCGATAATTCAACTGTACTTACATCATCGTATGTATCCGATGATTTTTACGGTTTGCTGGATGATGCAGAAGGCCTTTTTTTACCAAGTAGCGCTGCTGATATTGTAGATATTGGTATCGGACGTTTCCCAGTAAAATCAAAATCTGAAGCGCAATTGGCAGTGAATAAAATAATAAGTTATACGAAAACAGGAGTTCCTGCAAATACTACTAATAATGGTTGTTCCAGTCAATCATCAAATTCTCCTTTTGGTGATTGGCGCAATACGATCTGTTTTATCGGTGACGATGAAGATGGGAATTTGCATGTATCACAAGCCGACCAGTTAGCTACAATAGTGGATACTGCTTACAATGATTATAATGTAGATAAAATTTATTTAGATGCTTATCCGCAGGCAGCGACACCGGGTGGAGACCGTTATCCGGGAGTGAGTGAAGCCATTAATCAACGGGTTCAAAAAGGGTGTTTGATATTAAATTATACCGGGCATGGCGGCGAGGTAGGTTTAGCGCACGAGCGTATTGTTGAGGTATCGCAGATTAATAAATGGAGTAATATAAATAACATGCCCTTGATTTTTACAGCTACTTGTGAGTTCAGTCGTTTTGATGATCCAGCCCGGACATCAGCAGGGGAATACTGTTTCTTAAATCCCAATGGTGCTGCAATAGCTTTATTTACTACTGTACGTTTGGTATTCGCAGCTCCTAATTTTTATTTGAATGAAAATTTTTATGAGGCAGCGTTTAAACCCGTGAATGGGAGGATGCCACGTTTGGGTGATCTGTATCAGTATATGAAATCACAGCCAGGTGGTAATTCTGTTAACAGTCGCAACTTTACATTACTTGGCGATCCCGCATTAAAACTTGTCTATCCTAAATTTAACGTATCCACCGATACTGTTAATTCAATGGCTGTTACAGCTTCGAGTTCTGACACATTAAAAGCGCTTTCCATTATTAATATCAGTGGATATGTAAGAGACACTAAAAACAACATTTTGAGCAATTATAATGGCGTGTTATTTCCCACTGTTTATGATAAACAACAACCAATTACTTCGCTTTCTAATGATGGTGTGATCGCAAGCCCTCCATTTACATTTACACTTCAAAAAAATATTTTATATAAAGGAAAAGTAAGTGTGAATAACGGGTATTTTAAATTTTCATTTGTTGTTCCCAAAGATATTGCCTATAAATATGGCATAGGCAGAATTAGCTATTATGCTGAAAATGGAAATGAAGATGCTAACGGATATTATGAAAGGGTAATTATCGGAGGTTCAAATAATTTAGCATCTACAGATGTTATAGGCCCAGAAGTAAATTTATTTTTGAATGACACCAAATTTATTTTTGGTGGCTTAACCAACGAAAACCCTGACTTGTTTGCTGTTTTAAAAGATGCAAACGGGATCAATACTGTTGGAAATGGTATTGGGCATGATATTACAGCGATATTGGACGCAAATACTGAAAGCGCGGTTGTTTTAAATGATTTTTATCAGGCCGACCTGAATAGTTATAAAAGTGGTACCATTAGATATCGTTATTCTGATTTAAGTGAAGGCAAACATACACTCAACCTTAAAGCTTGGGATGTGTATAATAATTCCACCCAATCCTATACCGAATTTGTAGCTGCCAAATCAGCGGCATTAGCGCTGAGCCACGTACTTAATTATCCCAATCCGTTTACTACAAGAACACAATTTTATTTTGAACAAAATCAATCTTGCCAGTTGTTAGAGGTACAGGTGCAAGTGTTTACCATATCGGGCAAATTAGTGAAAAACATTGATCAATATGTACATACAGAAGGCTTTCGTTCTGATCCGATTGAATGGGATGGACGGGACGACTTTGGCGATAAAATTGGGAAAGGCGTATATATTTATCGTATAAAGGTAAAAACCAACGAAGGTTTAACCGCTGAAAAATATGAAAAACTTGTAATTTTAAATTAATTAGTACTTTAGCGATCCCAAAAATAAAAAAAGAATGAAAGAGTTTAGAATAATTAAAAAAAGTTTAGCGTTAGTTTTATTGTTATTGGGTGTTGTTAATTACGTTTTTGCTCAAAGTGGGCCAATTAATTATAATCAACTTTCAGGTCAGCAATTAAATAGCAGACTTAATACGATAACTACAGCGGTACCTTTTTTATTGATATCTCCTGATTCAAGAGCAGGAGGAATGGGTGATGCAGGTTGCGCTACATCAACAGATCCCAACTCTATTCATTGGAATGCCTCTAAATTAGCATTTGCAGACAAAAAAATGGGCATTGCTGTTTCTTATACTCCCTGGCTAAGAGCGTTGGTTCCTGATATTAATCTTGCTTATTTATCAGGATATTATAAAACTAAAAAGAATGGAACCTTTGCCGCCTCCTTGCGCTATTTTTCCCTAGGTGATATTACTTTTACAGATATAAATGGTACAGTTATAGGTCAATTCAGGCCAAATGAATTTGCCTTTGATGTTGCATATGGAACTAAGCTTTCTAAAGAATTTTCAGTAGGCGGTGCAGTCAGATATATAAACTCAAATTTAACAGGAGGTACGGCTGTTGCAGGTGCCACAACGCATCCGGGACGTTCAGTTGCTGTTGATATTTCAGCGTTATATCGAAAAGAAAAATTAAAACTTGGCGATAAAAAAGCAATTGCCGCAATAGGATTAAATATTTCTAACATTGGAGCTAAATTATCATACTCCGATAGAGGAGGAAAAAATAATTCCGATTTTATTCCTATTAATATGCGTATAGGAGGATCACTTACTTTACAATTGGACGATTATAACAGTATATCTTTTTGTGCTGACGCGAATAAATTATTGGTGCCTACACCACCAATATATAAGCATAATAAAGATTCTTTAGGGCATGATGCCGGTGTGGCTTATAATGTAAATGGAGATCCTGTTATTGCATATGGAAAAGATCCCCACAGAGGTGTTGCTTCCGGAATGTTTGGATCTTTCAATGATGCACCCGGCGGAGGTAAGGAAGAATTGAGGGAAATTAATTATTCGGTAGGTATGGAATATTGGTACAATAAATTATTCGCTATCCGGGCAGGTTTCTTCTATGAAAATCCTTATAAAGGGAATCGTAAATATTTTACGCTTGGTGCAGGTGTAAAGTACAATGTTTTTGGATTGGATTTTGCATATCTTATTCCAACGGATCAGCGCAATCCGCTGGAAAACACGTTGCGTTTTACACTTACATTTGATTTTGATGCGTTTAAAGCCCAAAATAATGAACCTGCGAAAACGGAATAATTATATCCTCTTTAAATTTCTCTTCACAAATTTTTTTGAGTAAAGAAGATAAAATTTTAAACTAAACCACTATGGACTGAAAGTCCATAGGTTTGAGGAAAAGAAAGAATGAAATTCTTTCTGCAATACTTAAAACGATAAATTTGCAGAATGGAAAATAAACAAAGATACAATG